>CAXTOC010000032.1:0-15704 GCA_964245725.1 uncultured Acetobacteraceae bacterium
GCGCTGGCCGCGCACGCCGCACTCGGGGCGCGGCTCGGCGGCTACCGCTTCGACCGCTATCGCACCCGCGAGAAGCCGGAGGAAAAGCGCCGGCTGGGCACGCTCGGCGTGCTCACCGACGCCCTCGAGGCGGCACGCGGGGCCTGGCCCGCGCTGGCCGCGGTGGCGCACGGCGTGTTCATCGCCCGCGACCTGGTCAGCGAGCCCGCCAACGTGCTCAGCCCGCCGGTGTTCGCCGACCGCATCGAGGCGCTGGCCGGATCCGGGCTCGGCCTCGAGGTCGAGGTGCTGGGCCCGGCGGCGATGGCAGCGCTCGGCTTCGGCGCCCTGCTGGGCGTGGCGCAGGGCTCGGACCAGGAGGCGCGCTGCGTCATCATGCGCTGGAACGGCGGCGGCGACGAGGCGCCTGTCGCCTTCGTTGGCAAGGGGGTGACGTTCGATTCCGGCGGCATCTCGATCAAGCCGGCCGGCGGCATGGAGGACATGAAGTGGGACATGGCCGGCGCCGGCGCGGTGGTCGGGCTGATGGCCACGCTCGCCGGCAGACGCGCCCGGGTCAACGCCGTGGGCCTGGTCGGGCTGGTCGAGAACATGCTCTCCGGCAGCGCGCAGCGCCCAGGCGACGTGGTCACCAGCCATTCCGGCCAGACCATCGAGGTGATCAACACCGACGCCGAGGGCCGGCTGGTGCTGGCGGACCTGCTCTGGTACGCGCAGGCGCGCTTCAAGCCGCGCTTCATGATTGATCTGGCGACCCTGACCGGGGCGATCGTGGTCGCCCTCGGCCACGAGCATGCCGGGCTGTTCTGCAACGACGACACGCTGGCGCAGCAGCTGCTCGAGGCCGGGCTCGCCACCGGCGAGGCGCTGTGGCGGATGCCGATGGGCGAGGCCTACGACAAGCTGCTGCGCTCCGACATCGCCGACATGAAGAACATCGGCGGCCGGCCCGGCGGCTCGATCACGGCCGCGCAGTTCCTGCAGCGCTTCGTGTCCAACGTGCCCTGGGCGCACCTCGACATCGCCGCCACCGCCTGGAGCAGCAAGGACGCGGCGACCGTGCCGAAGGGCGCCACCGCGTTCGGCGTGCGACTGCTCGACCGGCTGGTGGCGAGCCGCTGCGAGAACTGAGTGGTCCCGATGACCGAGATCGGCTTCTACCACCTGACCCGCAGCAGCGCCGAGCAGGCGTTGCCGCGGTTGCTGGAACGCACCCTCGAGCTCGGCAAGCGCGCGCTGGTGCGGGTGCAGGGCGAGGCGCGTGCCGCCGCACTCGACGAGGCGCTGTGGAAGCTGCCCGAGCCGGTGTGGCTGCCGCACGGCACCGCCGCACTGGGCGATGCCGCGATGCAGCCGGTGCTCATCGCGGGACTGCCCGACCCCGGCGTGGCGCCGAACCGGGCGAGCTTCCTGTTCCTGCTCGACGGCGTGGAGGCGGCGGCCGAGCCGTTCGAGCGCGTGTTCGACCTTTTCGACGGCGGCGATGCGGCAGCGGTCGCCGCGGCGCGCGGCCGCTGGTCGGCCTTGAAGCAGGGCGGCCACCGCCTGACCTATTGGCGACAGGACGCGAAAGGCTGGCAGAAGGCCGGCTGAGCCGCGACGGCAGGCAACCGCTTGGGGTGAGGCCGGTTCTGCCTGTAGCAGGAGGATCTGATGCGCGACGAAGATAGGGCGCCTAACGAGAGCCTCGACCCCGACGCCAGGACGGCCAGCCACGACCACGTGAACCAGCCGGGCATGACCAACGGCATCCCCGACGCGCTGGAGCAGGACGTCTCCAAGTCCTACCCGCACAGCGAGCGGGAGAAGAGCGAGAGCGCGGGCGGCGGTATCGGGGGCGACAAGAGCCCGAGCGGCGAGGCCGGCGGCGGTTCCAAGCCGTGAGCGGAACGGCGCGACGGGTTCGTCTGCATGACGGCTCCAGCGTGCCGGCACTCGGCCAGGGCACCTGGAACATGGGCGCCGACCGTGCCAGCGCGAACCGCGAGCGCGACAGCCTGCGGCTTGGCATCGAGCTCGGCATGAACCTGATCGACACCGCCGAGATGTACGGCGACGGCGCCTCGGAGTGCCTGGTCGGCGAGGCCATCGCCGGGTTGCGCGACCAGGTGTTCCTGGTCAGCAAGGTGCTGCCGAGCCACGCCACCAAGCAGGGCGTGCGACGTGCCTGCGAGGCGAGCCTGAAGCGGCTCGGCACCGAGCAGATCGATCTCTACCTGCTGCATTGGCGCGGCAGCGTGTCGCTCGGCGAGACCATCGACGGGTTCGAGCTGCTGCGGCGCGACGGCCTGATCGGCGATTGGGGGGTGTCGAACTTCGACGTCGACGACATGCAGGCGCTGGTCGGGCTGGCCCGACCGCGCGGCTGCCTGGCCAACCAAGTGCTGTACAACCTCGAGCATCGCGGCATCGAGTTCGACCTGCTGCGCTACGGCATCGAGCAGGGCGTGCCGCTGATGGCCTACTCGCCGGTCGGCCAGGGCGGCGCGCTGCTGCGTCATCCCGCACTCGCGGCGGTCGCCCGCCGGCACGGCAAGACGCCGGCGCAGGTGGCGCTGGCCTGGACGCTGCGGCATCAGAACGTGATCAGCATCCCCAAGGCCGGCACGGCGACACACGTGCGCGAGAACGCCGAGGCGGCGTCGATCGTGCTGGACGACGAGGACCTGACGGCACTCGACCGGGCCTTCCCGCCGCCCGACCGGCCTGTCCCGCTGGAGATGCTCTAGCAGGTTGCTGAAAATCATGGAGCATCGACGGCGGCGAGAAGGCAGAGCAAGGGGCTTCGCCCCTGACCCCATCAAAGGCAAGCCTTTGAAAACCTTCTTCTTAAAGCTCCGGGTCTGGGGCCTGCGGCCCCAGCGGGTCAAGGGCGGAGCCCTTGGCTTCCTCTTTCGGCAGCCTGCCAGGATGCGCCCCACGTGCCCGTCAGCACGATCCGGGGAGAACCATCTCTTACGGTGACCGCCGCGTCGAAGATCGGGCCGCGATGAGCGGTGTCGGCGAAGACGGCGCCGAGCGCCTCAGGCAGCGCACCGACACCGGGCGGGCCATCGTGGACGTCGCCCGGTGTCACGCACAGCGCTTCGACCAGGACCGTGCCCGCATCGGCACCGAGATGGGCCGCGAAGCCGCCAGCACCATCCGCACACAGCTCTCCTAGCCGGATGCGATCTTCTGCACGTCGGCCGCCTGAAGAGGCTGCCCGCCTATGGCCCAGTCGCCGCTTTCCACCTCGTTGATCTTTACCCAGGTGACCCCGCGCAGGTTTTCACCCTCCACGGTCACCATGGCGTCGGTCACCTTCGTGATCATCGCGTGCTTCTGTTCGGGCGTGAAGACGCCCTTGATCACGTGAATCTCGACCAGCGGCATGGCTTGCTCCTCTTGCTTGAAAAGTTGAGGATCGCAGCTCGGCGATTGGCCACAAGTTCAGGAACTGAACCGATCGGCTCGCGCGCATCTCCACGACAGGATGATGACCGGGTGCACATTGCAGCCGGTGACGCCTCCCTCTACGGTCAATTCTGTCCGATCGCGATGGCGGCGGAGCTGCTGGCGACCCGCTGGACGCTCGTGGTACTAAGCGAGATGCTCTCGGGATCCACGCGGTTCAACGAGATCCGCCGTGGCGTGCCGCGTATGTCCCCGGCACTTCTCTCGAAGCGGTTGCGCGAGCTGGAGGTTGCCGGCGTGCTGGTCCACGCTCGCGGCGAGTACGTCCTGACCGCATCGGGCCGCGACCTCGCTCCCATCGTCCGGGGTCTCGGGCGCTGGGCACTGCACTGGGTGCGATCGGATTGCTCGCTTGCCAATCTAGACGCGCGGCTGCTGATGTGGAACATGCGCCGCAATCTCCGGCCCGATCCGATCCCCGGCCGCCGCGCCGTGGTGGAGTTCAACTATCCCGAGCTCGCGGAGTGCGAGGCACGGTATTGGCTGATCGTCGCGCCGGACATGCCGGTCGACCTCTGCTCGATCGATCCGGGGCACGACGTCGATCTGCTCGTCACCGCTGATCTTCGCGCGATGACTTCGGCATGGATGGGGCTGAGCAGTTTCGATGCCGAGCTCCGCGCGCGGCGCATCGAGCTGAGCGGCGATCCGATCCTGCGTTCCTGCTTCACTCGGTGGATCGGACGCAGCGGTCTCGCGAGCGAAGCCGCGATCAGGCTTGCTGGATCAAGCTGAGACCACGGGGCACATCCGGGCCCGCGACGCTCATCCGAAAGCAGGTCCTGCGCGCTTCGGCCTGGGACAAGAACCGGCGGTGGCTGCGCAGCTCGGCTTCCAGGGTGCAGAAAAAGCTACGGCCCATCGCGTTGCCATAGGCGTCGCCGACCGACCGCATCGAGGATCTGACACCTGCTTCGCCGCACCGTCGGCCAAAGATCGCGGACGTGCGTCGGCAACCTTGTCGCCGCGAGGGATGACGTCCTCGGGCCGTCATCGGCCGACCGCCATCCCCAGCGCGTCCAGCACCAGCTCGGCGTCGATGACTGGCGCCGACCAGACCCGCCTCGCGCATCAGCCGCGCAATCCGCTTGCGCCCGCGCCTCCTTCTCCTGGTTCGCGCTCATGAACCGCCTGAGCCGGACGGCAGCGTCCCGGTCTGCCGGGCAGATCCGGCCGCGGCTTTCGAGAGAATGTCGCACTCCCGCCGGAGCCGCTCGTTGCGGTCGTGACTGTCGCCGCGGTCACGGCGGGCCAGCGGTTTCGTCCGGGACCTCCTCCTGCAGCGCCTCCGCATCGGCCTTGAGCCTGCGGAAGCTGCGCCGGCTGAACGGCAGCATCACCAGGTAGATCAGCCCGGCGCCGGCGAGTGCCGCCCAAGGGTCGGCGATCAGGATGGCGGTGGAGCCGCAGATGCCGAGCAGCATCGGCAGCACCGCGTCGGCCGGGACCTTGAAGTTCTTGAACGACCAGACCGGCAGGGTCGACACCAGCAGCAAGGCCACGCCGATCAGCATGACGGCGACGAACAGCGGGTAGCGGGCGGCGGCGAGCAGCCCCGGAGAGTGCAGCTTGTTCGCCTCCAGCCCGACGAACAGCGGGAACAGCGCCAGTCCCGCCCCGGCGGGCGCCGGCACCCCGGTGAAGAAGTTGTAGGCGTAGGTCGGCGCCTCCGGGGCGCCGGGGATGGTCGCGTTGAAGCGTGCCAGACGCAGCGCCATGCACACCGTGAACAGGATGCAGGGCAGGAAGCCGTAGCGCCCGCCGGCGTGCAGCGACCACAGGTACAGGATGAAGGGCGGTGCGACGCCGAAGCAGAGGAAGTCGGACAGGCTGTCGAACTCCGCACCGAAGCGGCTGGTGGCGCGAAGCATCCTGGCGATGCGCCCGTCCACCCCGTCGATGCAGGCGGCGAACAGCAGCGCCGCCGCGGACAGGCCGAAATGACCGTCCAGCCCGGAGCGCATCGCGCTCAGGCCGGCGCACAGCCCGACCATGGTCAGGATGTTGGGGATCAGGCGGTTGAAGGATTGTCCGCGAAAGCGCGGCCGGTTGTCCCGCCGCCCCAACCGTCGCAGCCGCTTCAGCCGGCGCTTTCGCACCGGAGGTGCCAGGTCAAAGCTGGGCAAGGACGGTTTCGCCGCCGATCGTGGTCTGTCCGACCGCAGCCAGCGGCTCCACCCCGGGGGGCAGGTAGAGATCGGTGCGGCTGCCGAAGCGGATGATGCCGAACCGCTCGCCGGTGGCGAGGGCATCCCCTTCGCGCGCCGTGCACAGGATGCGCCGCGCCACCAGGCCAGCGATCTGCACCACCGCCATCTCCCGCCCGTCGGCGAGGCGGAGCGCGATGGCGTTGCGCTCGTTCTCGGCACTCGCCTTGTCCAGGCTCGCATTGAGGAAGCGTCCGGCGTCGTAGACGACGCGCGTGACGGTGGCGGCGGCCGGCATCCGGTTGACGTGCACGTCGAGCACCGACAGGAAGATCGCGATCCGCCAGCGCGGCTCCGCCCCGATGCCGAGTGCGGGCGGCGGCGGTGCTCGCATGATCGAGACGATATGTCCGTCCGCCGGCGCCACCACCACGCCCGGGCGCAACGGCGGGATGCGCTCCGGATCACGGAAGAAGTAGAGGCAGAACGACCCGAACACGCCGGCCGCCGCGGCCAGCCAGCGGAAGCGCCGGCCCAGCGAGACGGCGCCGATCACGGTCAGGGCGGCGGCCGCGAGGAACGGCCGCCCTGCCGGGTGCGGCGGCGCCAGGACGAGCTTGAACGAGCGTATCAGCGAGGACATGCGGGCGCGTTCATCGATGGTTCACCTTTCTGGGTCAAGTTCGCACTTGGTCAAGCGCACGGCTCAGGGTCAAGCGCGGGATGGAAGCGGGCGCCCGGAGCACGGGTATCACGGGCTCGGGCGCCAGCACGGGAGGAACGCGTGGAGCGGGTGGTGAGTCGCGATCTGGCCGGCGCGGAATCCTACGGCAGCCTCGGCATGTTCGACGTCGACCAGGGCGGTCGGCTCAGCCCCAGCCTGCCGGCCTCTAAGCTCGTGATGGAGTTCCGCTGGCGCGAGCGACCGGTGACGACGTCGCTGCGTGCCGAGGAGGATGCGCCGAGCGGCACGATCGTGTTCCGCACCCGGGTCGGTCGCGTGCCGAGCAGCGCGCTCGCCGCCGCGGCGCGGCCCGACGCCTTCGAGCTGCTGCGCTGCCTGCCGGCGCTGCTTCCGGAACGCTGGACACTGACGCTCGGGGCCGACCACGGCCTGCAGATCGAGGCCGAGATGGCCGTGGCCATGCCGGCGCTGGTGAGCGATCTGCTGGTGCCGACGGTGCGGTTCTGCCTCGCCGCCTCGCCGCTGCTCGACCTGCTGGAGGAGAACGCGATGGGCATGCGCGCCTAGCAGGCTGCTGAAGCAAGCCAAGGGCTCCGCCCCTGACCCGCTGGGGCCGCAGGCCCCGGACCCCAGTTGGCTGAGACGGTTCTCAGAGGCTCGCCCTTGATGGGGTCAAGGGGCAGAGCCCCTCACCCTGCCTTCATCGCGTCGTTGTCCATGCTTCACGCGCCGCCCGGCTCAGGCCGTCGCCAGAAGCATCCGCCGTCGCGCCCGCTTGCCGGCGGGCAGTGCCGCGTAGACGTCCTTCACCGCCTCGATGAGCAGCACTCCGGAGAGCTGCGGCGCCACGCGCGCGCCGGCACGCTCCACCAGGTTGCCCATGCGCAGCAGCGGCCGGAGGTCCGCGGGCGGCAGCCACAGCGCGCCCTCGACCTGCTCCACCCGGAACAGCGAGTCTGCCAGCAGCCGCTCGACCTGCCGCTTCGTGCTCGGCGCGCCCTGGCCGAAGGGCGTGTTCTCCAGGTGCGCCCAGATGCCGCGCCGGTTCGGCACCACCAGCAGCAGTCGGCCATCGTCGCGCAGCACGCGCCAGACCGCGCGCAGCAGCTTGGGCGCGTTCAGCGACGTCTCCAGGGCGTGGCTGAGCAGGATGCGATCGAAGCTGAGGTCCGGGAACGGCAGCCTGTCCTCGCGCACGATGCAGGTCGCGGAAGCCAGCAGGTGGACGGCGGTGCCGTGCGCCTCGGCGGCGATGCACAGCCGCGCCTGCCGCTCCCACAGCGACAGAAACGGCTGGGCGTGGCCGAGGCCCAGCACGCGCAGCCGCGAGACGTCGGGCCAGACCTCCGAGATGCGGCGACGAAGCAGCCGGGCGGCGACGCGGCCGCCACGGCTGGCGTAGAAATCCGTCACTCCGCGGAACTCGTCTCGCATGGCACTCTCAATAGCACGTCCGCCGGATCTGTTGCGGCGAGCCTGTCCATACGATGTCGAAAGCGGAGGCTGCACCTGACCCGCCATCCCGATGCGGAGCCTGGTTCCGGCCTGGCGATCACGCCGGTCGCGATCCTGTCCGACAACTACGCCTGGCTGCTGCAGGACCGCGACAGCGGCGCCATCGCGGTGGTCGACCCGGCCGAGGAGGCCCCGGTGATGGCGGCGCTGCGTGCGGCGACGCGGGCCGGCGGCACCGTGTCGCTCGTCCTGCTGACGCACCACCACGCCGATCACGTCGCGGCGGCGGACGCGGTGCGCACTGCCACGGGCGCCCGCGTCGTCGGCGCGGCCGCCGACCGCCATCGCCTGCCGAAGCTGGACCAGGCGGTGCGCGAAGGTGACGTGGTCATGCTCGGCCGCTCCCGCGCGGAGGTGATCGAGACCCCAGGGCACACGCGCGGGCACGTCTCGTTCTTCTTCCCGGCAGGGCCGGCGCTGTTCTGCGGCGACACCCTGTTCAGCCTCGGCTGCGGCCGGCTGCTCGAAGGCAGTGCGGCCGAGATGCATGACAGCCTGCAGCGCCTCTCCGCCCTCTCCGGCGAGACCCTGATCTGCTGCGGTCACGAATACACCGAGGCGAACGCCCGCTTCGCCCTGGCGGCGCTGCCGCAGAACGCGGCCGTGGCGGCACGCGCGGAGGCGGTGGCGCAACGGCGCGCCCAGGGACTTCCGACGCTGCCGGTCCGGCTCGATCTCGAGCGCACC
The DNA here is from genome assembly GCA_964245725.1 of uncultured Acetobacteraceae bacterium. Classification (GTDB taxonomy): domain Bacteria; phylum Pseudomonadota; class Alphaproteobacteria; order Acetobacterales; family Acetobacteraceae; genus Lichenicoccus. The sequence continues at coordinate 8,491 of CAXTOC010000032.1, forward strand.
GCCAACCCGTTCCTGCTGGCGCCCGATCTCGCCGCCTTCACCCGCCTGCGATCCTGGAAGGATGGTTTCCGTTGAAGCTGTACTACTCCAAGGCCAGCCCGTTCGCCCGCAAGGTGCGGGTCAGCGCCATCCTGCTCGGCCTGGACCAGCAGATCGAGCTGATCGAGACCGACCCGTTCGACGACCCGCCGGCGCTGCTCGACGTCAACCCGCTGGGCCTGATCCCGACCCTGGTCACGCAGGACGGCTTCGCGTTCTTCGAGAGCCCGGTGATCTGCGAGTATCTGAGCGGCATCGCCAAGGACCTGCCGATCATCCCGGCGGCGGGCGCGGCACGCTGGGTCAGCCTGCGCCTGCAGGCGCTCGGCGACGGCATCATGACGGCGGCGGTGCTGCGACGGAAGCTGTCGGTGCGGGCCGACGTGCCGCCGCAGCATCCGCTGGCGATGCGGCAGAAGGCGGTGGTGACGCGGACCCTCGACACCCTGGAGGGCGAGCCGCCGGGCAGGCACGTCGACATCGGCATGATCTCGGTCGCCTGCGCACTGGGCTACCTCGACCTGCGCTACGCGGACGAGCCATGGCGCGAGAACCGTCCGCTGCTCACCGGGTGGTTCGAGGAGGTCTCGTCGCGGGATTGCATGCGGCGCACCGATCCGGGCCTGTGAGGCGGGCCTGCCGCGGCAGCCTCTTTAGTATCGGCGCGTTCCGGTGCTAGGAAGGCGCTCGCGACGAGACCGGCCGTGTCGCGGCTATGCTATCATGGTAACTCAGGATCCCTACGGGAGGCTATCTTGCCGCAAGACGATCGCCCGGTTGCACCGATCGTGGTGAAGAAATACGCCAACCGTCGACTCTACGACACCGAGAGCTCGATCTACATCACCCTGGACACCCTCGCCGAGATGGTCAGGCAGGGGCGCGACTTCGTGGTCTACGACGCCAAGACCGGCGACGACATCACGCGGTCCGTGCTCACCCAGATCATCATGGAGGAGGAGACTCGCGGTCGCAACATGCTGCCCACCGCCTTCCTGCGTCAGCTGATCGGCTTCTACGGCGACAGCATGCAGGGGCTGGTGCCGGAGTATCTCGAGCGCGTGATGGAGCAGTTCGCCGCGCAGCAGAAGCAGGTGCGCGAGTCGATGGCGCGCAGCATGCAGAGCTTCCTGCCGTCGGCGGTGGAAGAGGCCGGGCGGAACCTCACCGGGATGGGTCGAAGCATGAGCCTGTTCCCGCCGGTCGGCCGTCCGGGGCAGGAGCTCGCATGCGCCGCGGCACCGGAGCTGATGCCGCCGCTGCGGGAAGCGGCGCCGGAACCGGCTCGTCCGGCCGACAGCAAGGAGCTCGTGGCGCTGCGCGAGGAGAACCTGCGGCTGCGCGAGGAACTGGCACGCGTGACCGACCTCGCCGATCCGACCGACCTGCTGCACTCGGTGAGCGGCAGGGTCAGGCACTAGCGGGTCTGCCGACCGTCAAGCCTCGCGCGGCGTGTCCGCCTCCACCAGCGAGCGGTAGAGCTCGATCGTGCTCTGCGCGATCGCGTCCCAGCTGAAATGCTCCACCACGCGGGCGCGGCCGGCGGTCCCGAACCGCGTGCGCAGCGCCGGATCGCGCGCCAGGCGGTTGATCGCGGTCGCGAGCGCCTGGGAGAACGCCTGCGGGTCCTGCGGCTCGAAGGTGCCCGGCCTGAGCACGGGATCGACCAGCAGCCCGGTCTGTTCCGGCACCACGACTTCAGGGATGCCGCCCACGGCGGAGGCGACGACCGCGGTCTCGCAGGCCATCGCCTCGAGATTGATGATGCCGAACGGCTCGTAGACCGACGGGCAGCAGAAGATCGCGGCGTGGGTGTAGAGCTGGATGGTCTCCTGGCGCGGCAGCATCTCCCGTATCCAGATCACGCCGGGCCGCCCGGCCGCGGCCTCCGCCACGCCCTGCTCCATCTCGCGGCCGATCTCGGGCGTGTCCGGGGCACCGGCGGCGAGCACGATCTGCACGTCGGGATCGATATGCGGGATCGCGCGCACCAGGTGGATGATGCCCTTCTGCCGGGTGATGCGGCCGACGAACAGCAGGAACGGCCGGCCGGGATCGATGCCGAGGCGGGTCAGCACGTCGGTGTCCGTCACCGGACGGTACTCTTCCGGGTCGATGCCGTTATGGATCACGTGCACCCGCTCGGGTGCGACGTCGAACAGCCGCAGCACGTCGTCGCGCGTCTCCCGCGATACCGCGATGATGGCGCTGGCCTGCTCGATCGCGGTGCGCTCCATCCAGGCGCTGAGGTGGTAGGCGCGGCCGAGCTGCTCGACCTTCCAGGGCCGCAGCGGCTCCAGCGAGTGGATCGTCAGCACGCTCGGGATGCCCCAGAGCTGGGCCGCGAGCAGGCCACCCATGTCGGCGTACCAGGTGTGGCAGTGTACCAGATCGGCGTCGAGCCGGTCCTTCGCCATCGCCAGCGAGCGGGCGAAAGCGTCGATCGCGCCGACGAAGCGCGGGTCGGTGCCGCGAGCGGTCTCCTCCCACTGCGCATAGCCGCGCACCGTGAGGTTGCCGTCCTGCACCGACTGGTCGCCGAAGCAGCGCACCTCGACCTGCAGCCGCCTGGCCAGCGCCAGGCTGAGGTACTCGACGTGCACGCCGGCTCCGCCATAGATGGTGGGGGGATACTCCTTGGTGAAGAGCGCCACCTTGTTCAGCTTCGGCATGCCCTGACCTCCGGATGCGCGCGGATCAGGCGGAGAATCGGTCGATCATCGCCTGGGTGATCAGGCAGACGCCGCTCTCGGTGCGACGGAAGCGGGCCGCGTCGAGCTCCGGATCCTCGCCGACCACCAGGCCCTCGGGGATGCGCACCCGGCTGTCGATGACCACCTTGCTCAGCCGCGCATGCCGGCCGACCTGCGTGTTTGGCAGGATGACCGCGTTGTCGATGGTGCTGTACGAGTGGATGCGCACGCCGGTGAACAGCAGCGAGCGGTTGACCTCGCTGCCGCTGACGATGCAGCCGCCGGAGACCAGCGAGTCCGTCGCCTGGCCGCGCCGTCCCGCGTCGTTGTGGACGAACTTCGCCGGCGGGGTGATCTCGCCGTAGGTCCAGATCGGCCAGTCGCGGTCGTACAGGTCCAGGCCGGGCACCGGGTCGGTGAGGTCGATGTTGGCCTCCCAGTAGGCGTCCACGGTGCCCACGTCGCGCCAGTAGATCTCGGAGTCGTGCGTCGAGCGCACGCAGGAGCGGCCGAAGCGGTGCGCGATCGCGCCGCCCTTCTCGACGATGTGCGGGATGATGTTCTTGCCGAAATCGTGGCTGCTGTTCGGATCGGCGGCGTCGCGCCTCAGCTGGCCGATCAGGAAGCGGGTCTCGAACACATAGATCCCCATGCTGGCTAGCGCGTGCTCCGGATCGCCGGGGATGCCGGGAGGATCGGCGGGCTTCTCCAGGAAGGAGACGATCTTGTCGTCTTCGTCCACCGCCATGACGCCGAAGGCCGTGGCCTGCATGCGCGGCACCTCGATGCAGCCGACGGTCACGTCGGCGCCGCTCTCCACGTGCTGCTGCAGCATCACCTCGTAATCCTGCTTGTAGACGTGGTCGCCCGCGAGCAGCACGATGAAGCGTGGGCCGTAGCTCTCGATGATGTCGATGTTCTGATACACCGCATCGGCGGTGCCGGCGTACCAGGCGTGCTCGGAGACGCGCTGGCTCGCCGGCAGGATGTCGAAGCTCTCGTTGCGCTCGGCGCGAAAGAAGTTCCAGCCGCGCTGCATGTGCCGGATCAGGCTGTGCGCCTTGTACTGGGTGGCGACCCCGATATGGCGGATGCCCGAGTTGAGCGCGTTGCTGAGCGCGAAGTCGATGATGCGGGACTTGCCGCCGAACGACACCGCGGGCTTGGCGCGTCGGTCCGTCATCTCCATCAGCCGGCTGCCGCGGCCGCCGGCCAGCACGTAGGCCATCGCGTTGCGCGCCAGGGGCGCGTGCGCACTGACGGGATTGATCATCGGTTTCCTCCCAATGGCCTCATGACACCATTTTTCCCGACGATAGTAGCGAAGCCGCGGCGCGGATAGCCGCGCAAGCCGTCGCTGGCGGCGAAACTTGCCGGCCGGCGCGACCCACGGCTGACGTCCGGCGATGCGGCTCGTCAGCCCAGGATGATCCGCTTCAGCGTTTCCGCCAGAAGCCCGACCGCGGTCACGCTCGCCGCCCAGATGCCGATGAACCACAGCACCCGCCGGGCCAGCGGTGCCGATCGCGCCTCGACCATCCTCATCCTCCTGCTGCTGCGCGGGCGGCCATGCGGTTCCCTCTCGTCTCCGCACTTCGCGCTCAAATACGGATCAAGCTCTAGCCTGTTGTCTTGACGAGCATCATCCGATCAAGCGACTCCGTTCGCTCGGGTGATGCTCTAGTGGTAGTGCGTCTCCGCGCCGACCTTGCCCCGGAACACCCAGTAGGCGTAGCCGGTATAGGCCAGGATGATCGGGATCAGCACCGAGGCGCCGACCAGCAGGAACAGCTCGCTGCTCGGCGGCGACGCTGCGTCCCAGATGGTGATGCCGGGCGGTACGATGTACGGCCAGACGCTGATGCCCAGCCCGGTGAAGGACAGGAAGAACCAGCCCAGCGCGCAGAGCAGCGGCGTGATGTGGCGGCCCTCGTCCGCCAGGCCGCGCCAGAACAGCACCGCCAGCACCCCGACCAGCACCGGGACCGGGCTGACCAGGATCACCCGCGGCCACACATACCAGTGGCGCAGGTACTGCTCGTGCAGCAGCGGCGTCCACAGGCTGACGATGACGATCGCGGCCAGCGTCGCCGCACCCAGCAGCCGGGCCTGACGGCGCAGGCGGACCTGCATCGGACCCTCGGTGCGCCAGACCAGGTAGCAGGCGCCGAGCAGCGCGTAGCCGATCACCACGGCGACGCCGCACAGCAGCGAGAACGGGCTGAGCCAGTCCCACCAGCCGCCGGCATAGGCGCCGTCGACGACGCGTATGCCCTGCACCAGGGCGCCGAGGATCAGGCCCTGGCAGAAGCCGGCCATCACCGAGCCGCCGAAGAAGGAGAGGTCCCACAGGTGCAAGCCGATCCGGCTCAGCGCGCGGAAGCGGAACTCGAAGGCCACGCCGCGGAAGATCAGCGCCAGCAGCATGGCGATGATCGGCGGATACAGCGCCGGCAGGATGGTGGCGTAGGCCAGCGGGAACACGCCGTAGAGTGCCGCGCCGCCCAGGATCAGCCAGGTCTCGTTGCCGTCCCAGACCGGCGCGACGGTGTTGACCATGACATCGCGATCGGCCTTGGCCGGCTCGACCGCGAACAGGATGCCGATGCCGAGATCGAACCCGTCGAGGACGATGTAGGCCAGGATGGTGAAGGCGGAGATGCAGGCCCACACCACCGGCAGCCAGATCGCGGGCGGACCCATGGCAGTCACTCCGCCGCCGAGGCATGCTGGCCGGGCGCGCCCAGATTGTCGAGGACACGCCTGCCCGGACCCTGCGCCGGCCCGGGATTGATGCCCGCCGTGCGGATCGGCTCGTGCTCGTTGATGCCCGGCTCGCCGCGCTCCGGCTCCTGGGCCATCATACGCAACAGGATGATCACGCCGGCGCCGAACACCACGAAGTAGACGATCACGAACGCGACCATCGAGGTGGCGATGCCGGGCAGGGCGATCGGCGAGACGCTCTCGCTGGTGCGCATCTGGCCGTAGATCGTGTAGGGCTGGCGGCCGACCTCGGTGGTGATCCAGCCGCACAGCAGGGCGACGAAGCCGGCGGGCGTCATCAGCACCATCAGGCGGTGCAGCCAGGGGCTGTCGTACAGCGTGCCGCGCCAGCGCAGGAACAGGCTGACGAGGCCGGTCAGCGCCATCAGCATGCCGATCCCGACCATAATCCGGAAGGTGAAGAAGATCAGCGGCGAGTACGGCTGGTCGGCGCGCGGGAAGTCCTTGAGCCCGGGCACGCGGCCGTCGAGGCTGTGGGTCAGGATCAGCGAGCCGGCGAACGGTATCTCGATCTTGTAGTCGGTGCGCTGCTGCTTCATGTCAGGGATGCCGAACAGGATCTCCGGCGCGCGCCTCCTGCCCTCGAAGTCGCCCTCCATGGCGGCGATCTTGGCCGGCTGGTACTGCAGCGTGTTGAGCCCCTGGGTGTCGCCGGCGAGGATCTGGATCGGTGCGACGATCGCCGCCATCCACATCGCCATCGAGAACATCGTCCGCACCGCCTCGGTCGGCGCGCGCCGGCGCGCGCGGTCGCGCAGCAGGTGGTAGGCGCCGACGCCCGCGACCACGAAGGCCACGCACAGGAACGCGGCCAGGCCCATGTGCACCAGCCGGTAGGGAAAGGAGGGATTGAAGATGATCGCCCACCAGTCCGCCGGGAGGAAGCGGCCGGTGCCCTTCTCGATGGTGTAGCCGCGCGGCGTCTGCATCCAGCTGTTGGAGGCGAGGATCCAGGACATCGAGATCAGGGTGCCGAACGAGACCAGGCAGGTGGCGAGGAAGTGCAGTCCGCGCCCGACCCGGTTCATGCCGAACAGCATGACGCCGAGGAAGCCCGCCTCGAGGAAGAAGGCGGTGAGCACCTCGTAGGCCAGCATCGGGCCGAGCACCGGCCCGGCGCGCCGGGCGAACACCGACCAGTTGGTGCCGAACTCGTAGGACATCACCACGCCGGAGACGACGCCCATGGCGAAGCCGACGGAGAAGATCTTAACCCAGTAGCGGAACAGGTCGAGATAGACCTGGCGCCCGGTGCGCAGCCAGAGCCCTTCCAGCACTGCGAGGTAGGCCGCCAGCCCGATCGAGAACGCCGGAAAGACGATGTGGAACCCGACCGTGAACGCGAACTGCGCGCGGGCGAGTTGGAAGGCGTCGATGCCGAACATGATCAGTGCGCCCTTCAGGCCCTGCGAGCGTTCTTGTGCAGTGCGACATAGGCCCCGGCCGACCCTGCCGGAAGCCGTCATCCGATCACGCTCACGGTATCGGATCCGGCACTGCGAGCGGCGGCAGCCGCAGCAGCGGGATGCGTCCGAGCGAGAGCAGCCCGTCGCGCAGGGTCAGCGGCAGCTCGACCGCCGGCAGCGCGGCCGGCAGGCTGGCCGGCGCCGGCGTGTCTCCGGACACCGCATCCTGTCCTGCGTTCCTGGCCTGGCCGATCAGCCCGAGCACGGCGCGCGTCGCTGCGAGCGCGGG
>CAXTOC010000033.1:0-15632 GCA_964245725.1 uncultured Acetobacteraceae bacterium
GCTGCGCCCGGTGGCGATCGAGGACCTGCTCAACCGGCCGCAGGTGCCGCTCGACCGCGACGGCATGGCCCGCCTGGTGCGCGGCCGCCGCGTGCTGGTGACCGGCGCCGGCGGCAGCATCGGCGCGGAGCTGGCGCGGCAGGTCGCCTCGCTGCAGCCGTCGCAGCTGGTGCTGCTCGATCACTCGGAGTTCGCGCTCTGGCAGATCGACATCGAGCTGGCCGAGGCCGTACCCCTGCTGACCCGCGCCCTGGTCATCGCCGACACCCGCGACGGTGGCCGCATGCGTGCGGTGTTCGACCAGTACCGCCCTCAGCTGGTGTTCCACGCCGCCGCCCTGAAGCACGTGCCGATGGTCGAGCTCAACCCCTGCGAGGGCCTGCTGACCAACATCGTCGGCACCCGCCAGGTGGCCGACGCGGCACGCGAGGCGGGTGCGGACGCGATGGTGCTGATCTCCACCGACAAGGCGGTGAACCCGAGCAGCCTGATGGGCGCCTCCAAGCGTGCGGCCGAGATGTACTGCCAGGCACTCGACATCGAGGCGCGCCGCGACGGCAACGAGGGGGATGCCGGCGAGCGCGCGATGCGCTGCGTCACCGTGCGGTTCGGCAACGTGCTCGGCAGCAGCGGCTCGGTGGTGCCGCTGTTCCGGCGCCAGCTCGAGCGCGGCGGCCCGCTCACCGTCACCCACCCGGAGATGCGCCGATACTTCATGACCGTGCCGGAGGCGGTCGGGCTGGTGCTGCAGGCCAGCGTGCTGGGCATAGAAGCCGCGCCGGGCGCGCTGCACGACGGCGGCATCTTCGTGCTGGACATGGGCAAGCTGGTGCGCATCGTCGATCTGGCGCGTCAGATGATCCGCCTCGCCGGCCTGCGTCCGGACCAGGACGTGGCGATCCGCTTCACCGGCCTGCGCCCCGGCGAGAAGCTGACCGAGGAGCTGTTCCACGGACGCGAGCCGCCGGTGCGCACCGGCCACCCGGGGCTGTTGATGGCCACCCCGCGCACCGCCGACCGCGCCGATGTCGGCCGCGCCATCGACGCGATCGCGGCCGCCTGCCGCGACAACGACGCCGCGGGCGCGATCCGGCTGCTGCGCGGCCTGGTGCCGGAGTTCGAGCATAATCCGGACGGCCTGCTGCACCCGTCGCTGGAGATCGCGTCATGACCCCGATCGCCTTCCTCGACCTCAGGGCGCAGCAGGCGCGGATCGCGCCGAGCCTGCGCGCCCGGCTGCAGTCGGTGCTCGACCACTGCCAGTTCGTGCTCGGCCCCGAGGTGGGCGAGCTGGAGCAGCGGCTGGCCGGCTACTGCGGCGCCGCCGACTGCGTCGCGGTCAGCTCGGGCACGGATGCGCTGCAGATCGCGATGATGGCCGAGGGCATCGGGCCGGGCGATGCGGTGTTCCTGCCCGCCTTCACCTACACGGCGACCGCCGAGGTGCCGCTGCTGCTGGGCGCGGTTCCGGTGTTCGTCGATGTCGACCCCCGCCACTTCCAGATCGACCTCGCCTCGCTTCGCGCGCGCATCGACGCGGTGCGTCGCGACGACGGGCCGGGGCAGGGCCGGCTGCGCCCGCGGGCGATCATCGGCGTCGACCTGTTCGGCCAGCCCGCACCCTGGCCGGAGCTGCGCGCGCTGGCCGCGCATGAGAAGCTGTTCCTGCTCGACGACTGCGCGCAGAGCTTCGGCGCCAGCCTGTCGGGCCGCAGGCTCGGCCGCGAGGCGGATGCCACCGCGATCAGCTTCTTCCCCTCCAAGCCGCTCGGCGGCTACGGCGACGGCGGCGCGCTGCTGACCGACGATCCGGTCCGCGCGAGCCTCTACCGCTCGCTGCGCAGCCACGGCGAGGGAGAGACACGCTACGAGGTGCTGCGCACCGGCATGAACGGCCGGCTCGACACGCTGCAGGCGGCGGTGCTGCTGGCCAAGCTGGAGAGCTTCGACGCCGAGCTCGATCGCCGCGAGCAGGTCGCCCGCTTCTACGACCACGGCCTGGGCGGCCGCGCGCAGCCGCCCGCGCGGGTGCCGCACAGCCAGAGCGCCTGGTCGGTCTACTCGGTGCTGCTGGGCGATCCGGCGCGGCGCGACGCCGCACGGGCGGCGCTGCGCGAGGCGGGCGTGCCGAGTGCGATCTACTACCCGCGTCCGCTGCATCGGCAGCCGGCCTATCGGGAGCAGCATGACGGCGCCGCACTCCCGGTATCGGAGGACCTGGCCGGCCGCATCCTCGCCTTGCCGATCCACGCGGACCTGAGCGACGACGAACTCGCACGCGTGGTCGCGGCGTTCCCAGCCTGAGCTTGTGCCTGCGGCCGGTTCTCGCCTACTTGTCTGAGTAATCGGGACGAGGGGTCGAGGGAGACAGATGTCGGACAGCCATGATCGGGCGAGCCATCCGGCGAGCGGGCCGCGCCTGCGCTCCAGCGCCTGGTTCGACAACCCCGCCAACCCGGACATGACCGCGCTCTATCTGGAGAAGTACCTCAATTACGGCCTGTCGCAGGGCGAGCTGCAGTCCGGCCGTCCGCTGATCGGCATCGCCCAGACCGGCTCCGACCTGTCGCCCTGCAACCGCCATCACCTGGTGCTGGCCGCCCGGCTGCGCGAGGGCATACGCGACGCCGGCGGCATCGCCATCGAGTTCCCGGTGCACCCGATCCAGGAGACCGGCAAGCGTCCCACCGCCGGGCTCGACCGCAACCTGGCGTATCTCGGCCTGGTCGAGGTGCTGTACGGCTACCCGCTGGACGGCGTCGTGCTCACCATCGGCTGCGACAAGACCACGCCGGCCTGCCTGATGGCGGCGGCCACGGTGAACATCCCGGCGATCGCGCTCTCGGTCGGGCCGATGCTCAGCGGCTGGTTCCGCGGCGAGCGCACCGGCTCGGGCACCATCATCTGGAAGGCTCGCGAGATGATGGCGGCCGGCGAGATCGACTATGACGGCTTCCTCAGGCTGATCTCCTCCTCCGCACCGTCCACCGGCTACTGCAACACCATGGGCACGGCGACGACGATGAACTCGCTGGCCGAGGCGCTGGGGATGCAGCTGCCCGGCTCGGCGGCGATCCCGGCGGTGTATCGCGACCGCCAGGAGATCGCCTACGAGACCGGGCGGCGCATCGTGGGCATGGTGCGCGAGGACCTCAAGCCGTCCGACATCATGACCAGGGAGGCGTTCGTCAACGCGGTCCGGGTGAACTCGGCCCTCGGCGGCTCCACCAACGCGCCGATCCATCTCAACGCGCTGGCCCGCCATCTCGGCATCGAGCTGCGCATCGAGGAGTGGCAGACGCTGGGGCGCGACATCCCGCTGCTGGTCAATTTGCAGCCGGCCGGCGAGTACCTGGGCGAGGATTTCTACCGCGCCGGCGGCGTGCCGGCGGTGGTCGGCGAGCTGATCCGCCACGGGCTGATCCACGAGCAGGCGATGACCGTGAACGGCCGCAGCATCGGCGAGAACTGCCGAGGTGCGGCGATCCAGGACGAGCGGGTGATCCGGCCCTACGACCGTCCGCTGCGCGAGAAGGCCGGCTTCCTGGTGCTGACCGGAAACCTGTTCCACTCCGCGATCATGAAGACCAGCGTGATCTCCGACGAGTTCCGCGCCCGCTACCTCGAGGATCCCGACGATCCGGAGGCCTTCGAGGGCAGGGCGGTGGTGTTCGACGGACCCGAGGACTATCACGCCCGGATCGACGAGCCGTCGCTCGAGGTCACCGCCACCGACATCCTGGTGATGCGCGGCACCGGACCGGTCGGCTATCCGGGTGCGGCCGAGGTGGTCAACATGCGCCCACCCTCGTACCTGATCACCCAGGGCGTGCATGCCTTGCCGTGCATCGGCGACGGCCGGCAGTCGGGCACGTCGGGTTCCGCCTCGATCCTGAACGCTTCTCCCGAAGCGGCCGCCGGCGGCAACCTCGCCCTGCTGCGCACCGGCGATCGGCTGCGCGTCGACATGCGTCAGGGCCGGGTCGACATGCTGATCGCGGAGTCGGAGATCGAGCAGCGTCGGGCGGCGCTGCAGGCCTCAGGCGGCTACCGCTACCCGGCGCACCAGACCCCCTGGCAGGAGATGCAGCGCGGCACGGTCGGCCAGCTCGAGACGGGAGCGGCGCTGGAGCCCGCGGTCGCCTACCAGCGCATCGCGCAGACCAAGGGGCTGCCGCGCGACAACCACTGACCGGCCTTCGCGACCCGGTCACGATAATGCGGAGCCTCCTCGCGGTGTCCCTAGCAGCGAGATCGGGATCGACGTAGCGTCGCCCGGCAACACTCCTCATCGTCCGGGAGACAGCGATGACGAACAGCGTGCTGATCCGAGCCCTTGCCGGCTGGATATCGGCGTTCCTGCTGGCCGGGGTCGCGCTGTCGCCGCCCGCCGCACGTGGCCAGCAGCCGCTCGGCGGCACACCGGCGGGCCAGGCCCCGAGCGGTGGTCAGCCCTCGAATTCCGGCTTCGCCAGCGGTCCGAGCGAGCAGGTGGCGCAGCCCGGGATCGGGCCGCTGTTCGGCTCGCCGTTCGGCGCCGATCACCTGTTCGGCGACTGGGGCGGCGTGCAGCCCGCCCTTCAGCGACGCGGCGTCAACCTCAACGTCGACTACCTGACGGAGAACGGCGGCAACATCACCGGCGGCCAGCGGGAGAGCTTCGGCAGCACCGGGCAGATCGGCCTCGAGCTCGACCTCGATTTCGGCAAGCTGCTCGGCTGGCAGGGCCTCGCCTTCCACTCGATCACGGTCAACCGCGAGGGGCGAAACCTGTCCACGGACGCGATCGGCGACGACCTGGGGACGTTCCAGGAGATCTACGGCGGCGGCGGCAACGTGATCGCCCACCTGGTCTACTCCTATTTCCAGCAGTCGCTGCTGCACAACCGGCTCGACCTCGTCGGCGGCTGGCTTCCGGTCGGCACCTTCTTCGCCTCCTCGCCGCTGTACTGCGACTTCGTCAACGTGCTGTTCTGCGGCAACCCGCATCCGCTGCCGAACTACCCGGGCGAGGCGGACTGGCCGCAGGCGAGCTTCGGCGCGCAGGCACGCTACCTGCTCACGCCGGACCTCTACGCCATGGTGGGGCTGTTCCAGACCGATCCCGATTTCGGCACCGGCGGCGGTGGCATCTCGGGATTCGCCTGGGCCGACGCGCAGAAATCGGGCGTATCGATCCCCGTGGAGCTGGGCTGGGTTCCGACCTTCGGCCCGAGGCACCTGATCGGCCACTACAAGTTCGGCTACGACCGCGACACGCACCGCTACGCGGACGTCCTCGACAACCGCCAGGGCGTGCCGCAGCTGATCGGCGGCGGCGCCTTCGCCAGCCGCGACCGCGACGATTTCTACGTGCTGTTCGACCAGATGCTGCTGCGCCAGGGACCGGGCGAGATGGACGGCATCGTGCTGTTCGGCGGCTGGGTGCACGCGACCGACAGCGTGAGCCCGCTCACCCAGCACGCCTTCGTCGCGGCCACCACCACGGGCTCCGCCTGGGGGCGGGCGAAGGATACGCTCGGCGCCTCGTTCCAGTGGATCGAGATGAGCGGCAAGTTCACCCGCGCGCAGGAGCTCTCGGCCTCGCTGGGGCAGGGCGCACCGTTCAACGTCGACGGCTTCGGCACCGCCTACGGTCCGCAGAACACCGAGCAGACGGTCGAGCTGACCTATATCGCGCACGTCTTCCGCGGCGTCACCTTGCAGCCCGATTTCCAGTACATCATCCGCCCGGGCGCGACGACCAACACGCCCGACGCGGCCGTGCTCGGCTTTCGCACCAACATAAACTTCTGATCGGCGCGGCTGGCGCGCCCGCTCGCGGACGGCGAAACTTTCGGGTGCGCGCCACGTCATGATCCAGGCGTTCCGGGAGCGAACCGGGCCCTGCCTCCGACAGTCCCACGGCATGCCGGCGCGCGACACGCCGGGTTGCGAAGCCAGGGTATGCCGAGCCCGGTCGTGGAGCGAACCGCCCGGACGATGATCGGGAGCCTCGGATGGACACCACCGTCTTCACGGATCAGCCCGCCTCCGGCAACAAGGCCCTGCTGACCGGCGGGGTCGCAGCACTCGCCGGCCTGATGTTCGGCCTCGATATCGGCGTGATCTCGGGGGCGCTCGCCTTCATCGGCCGCGAGTTCCACGTCGACGACGCCACCCAGGAGTGGATCGTCAGCAGCATGATGCTCGGCGCCGCGGCCGGCGCGATCTGCGCCGGCTACCTCTCGGCGGCGTTCGGGCGCAAACGTTCGCTGATCCTCAGCGCGGCGCTGTTCGTGGCGAGCTCGCTGCTCTGCGCGCTCGCCTGGTCGGTGGCCTCGCTGCTCGCCGGCCGGATCGTGCTCGGCGTCGCTATCGGCGTGGCGACCTTCACCGCACCGCTCTACATCTCCGAGGTCGCGGACGAGCGGCGTCGCGGCTCGATGATCTCGACCTACCAGCTGATGATCACCGTGGGCATCGTGATCGCCTTCGTCTCCGACGCGCTGCTGGCCTACAGCGGCGCCTGGCGCTGGATGCTCGGACTGGTGGCCGTGCCCGGCGTGCTGTTCCTGGGTGCCATGTTCGTGCTGCCGGAGAGCCCGCGCTGGCTGAAGATGCGCGGCCGCGACGCCGAGGCGCTGCGCGTGCTCACCGAGCTGCGCCGCGATCCCGAGGCGGCTCGGCGCGAGTCGGCCGAGATCGAGGCGCAGCTGCGGCAGAAGCAGCATGGCTGGTCGATGTTCTCCGGCAACGCCAATTTCCGCCGTTCGGTGGGGTTGGGCGTGCTGCTCCAGGTGATGCAGCAGTTCACCGGGATGAACGTCGTGATGTACTACGCGCCGCGCATCTTCAAGCTGGCCGGCTTCGGCAATGACGCGCAGATGTGGGGCACCGCGATCGTGGGCGTGGTCAACGTGCTCGCGACCTTCATCGCCATCGGCCTGGTCGATCGCTGGGGGCGTCGTCCGATGCTGGTCATGGGCTTCGTGGTGATGGCGCTCGGCATGGGGGTGCTCGGCACCCTGATCTATGCCGGCATCGGCAGCGAGACGCAGCGCCTGCTGGCGATCGCGGTGCTGCTCTGCTTCATCACCGGCTTCGCCTTCTCGGCGGGCCCGCTGATCTGGGTGCTCTGCTCCGAGGTGCAGCCGCTGATGGGACGCGATTTCGGCATCGCCTGCTCGACCTTCACCAACTGGGCGGCGAACTTCGCCGTCGGGCTCACCTTCCTGAGCATGCTGCACGCGTTCGGCAACGCGCAGACCTTCTGGATCTACGGCGCGCTGAACGCGCTGTTCATCGTGGTCACGCTCTTGTTGGTGCCGGAGACCAAGGGCATCTCGCTGGAGGCCATCGAACGCAGGCTGATGAGCGGCCGGCGCCTGCGCGAGATCGGGCGCTAAGGGCACGCGCCGCCGCCGTCGAAGCACGGCGGCTTGACCGCTGGCACGGCGTTCCCGACCCTGCGCACCCGCCGACTGCCAGGAGAGCCGTGTGCCGCGTTCTATGTCGCTTGCTGCCGTGGTGCTGATCGCGGCTGGTGCCGCCTCCGCACGTGCCGATCCGCCGCAGCCGATGCCTGCACCACTGCCGCCCGCGATCCCGCTGCCGCGCGACGTGCCGTATCCGGGCACGGTCACGGTATCGGTCGATGCGACCGACCTCGCGCGCCACATCATGAGCGTCCACGAGACGGTGCCGGTGGCAACCGGTCACGACCTCATCGTGCACTATCCGCAATGGATACCCGGCAGCCACGGTCCGACCGGGGCGATCGAGCTGCTCGGCGGTCTGGCCGCGCATGCCGGCGGGAAGCTGCTCGACTGGCGGCGCGATGCGGTCGACCCGTACGCCTTCCACGTCCCGGTGCCGTCCGGCGCCGGGAGCGTCGATCTCGATTTCCAGTTCCTCTCGCCGGTCTCCGAGGCGCAGGGCCGCATCGTGATGACCGAGGCGATGCTGGACCTGCAATGGAACGACCTGCTGCTCTACCCGGCCGGGTTCTTCGCGCGCGACATCCCGGTCGCGGCCTCGCTGCGCCTGCCCGAGGGCTGGCGGTACGCGACCGCGCTGCAGGCGGTCGGCGCTGGCGCGGGTTTGCAGCGGTTCCGGACGGTGCCGCTGAACGTGCTGATGGACAGCCCGCTCTATGCCGGCCGCAATTTCCAGCGTGTCGACCTCGATCCCGGCGGAAAGGTTCCGGTGCATCTGGACATCGTCGCCGACAAGCCATCCGAGCTCGATATCACCCCGTCGCAGCTCGCCGCACACCGCGCCCTGGTGCAGCAGGCCTACAGGCTCTACGGCTCGCACCACTACGACCATTACGACTTCCTGCTCGCACTCAGCGACGAGCTCACCGACGAGGGGCTGGAGCATCATCGCTCGAGCGAGAACGCGACCGGCGGCGACTACTTCACCAAGTGGGACAAGACGGCGGACGGGCGTGACCTGCTCCCACACGAATACACCCACTCCTGGAACGGCAAGTACCGTCGTCCCGCCGACCTGTGGTCGCCCGACTTCAACACCATCCCCGAGCGCGACAGCCTGCTCTGGGTGTACGAGGGCATGACCGAGTACTGGGGCCACGTGCTCGCAGCGCGCTCGGGGCTATGGAGCCGCGACCAGGCGCTCGACATGATCGCCTTCGACGGCGCGTTCATGCAGGCGGAAGCGGGACGTGCCTGGCGCCCGCTCGCCGACACCACCCAGAGCCCGATCTTCGTCCGCCGCCGCAGCCTGCCCTGGGCGGACTGGCAGCGCGGCGAGGACTACTATCTCGAAGGGGTGCTGGTCTGGCTCGACGTCGACACGCTGATCCGCGCGCGCAGCCACGGCACCCGCTCGCTCGACGACGTCGCCCGCCGTTTCTTCGGCACCAACGACGGCAGCACCATCGTCTCCACCTACGACTTCGACGACGTCGTCCGTGCGTTGAACGCCGTGCTTCCGTACGACTGGGCGGGCTTCCTGCACGCCCGCCTGGACCGCCGCGATGCCGCCGCGCCGCTCGACGGCGTCGAGCGCGGCGGCTACCGGCTGGTGATGACGGAGAAGAAGTCGCCTCTGTTCGAATCCTACGAGCGCGCCGAGAAGCTGCGCGACTTCAGCTTCTCGATCGGCCTCTCGCTGAAGGACGCGAAGGTTAGCGAGGTGGTCTGGGACAGCCCCGCCTTCAGGGCCGGGATCATCCAGGGTGACGTGATCAGCGGCATCGACGGCGACAGCTTCGGCGACGCCGACGACCTCGCCGATGCCATCACGGCGGCGAAGCGCGGCGGCCGGCCGATCCAGCTGCTGCTGATCTCGGGCAAGCACTACCGCGTGGTGCAGGTCGACGACCGCAGCGGCCTGCGCTACCCGCACCTGGTACGCGACGGTGCGGCACCCGCCTCGCTGGACGCGATCCTGGCGCCGAAGACACCGTGATGGCGAAGGCATCCTCCACATGGTCGCAGGGTGAAGGCCGCCGGCTCGGCAGCGGCGGCGCATGAGGGACTGCACGCGCATCGACGTCTCGCCGGCATCGTGGCTGCGGTAGACCCTCGGTGACGATCGAGTGCGAGACCGAGGCGACCGGCCGTGCCCCCGAGCCGTGTCGGCCGCGACCGCAACCGCTTAGCGCCGGGGCCGTCCCATCCTCGCCATCTGCCCGAGCATGAGCTGCGGCGCGAGGCGGCTCATCGTATGGAGCAGGTTGCTGAGGCCGGGGCGTATCTCCGGCCTGCCGGCCTCGAGGCCGGCGAGCGCGCGCGCGCCCAGCCCCTTCACGTCCATCGCCTTCTGACCCTTCATCTCCTCGGCGCACTCGCAGCGGAACAGCGGCGGCTCGACGCCGGGCGGGGCCAGCTCGACCACGGTGACACCGGTGCCCTCGAGCTGCACGCGCAGCGACTGGCTGAACGAGTGGATCGCGGCCTTGGTGGCGCAGTAGATCGGCGCCGCGGGAAGCGGGACGAAGGCGAGGCCGGAGGAGACGTTGACGATCAGCGCGCCGTCGCGGCCGCGCAGATGCGGCAGGAACCGCTGCACCATGCGCACCGGCCCGCACAGGTTGATCTCGATCTCGCGCGTCACGTCGTCCAGCGCCCGATCAGGGTCGCGCACGAAGTTCAGGTTCCGCATGATCCCCGCGTTGTTG
The DNA here is from genome assembly GCA_964245725.1 of uncultured Acetobacteraceae bacterium. Taxonomy (GTDB): domain Bacteria; phylum Pseudomonadota; class Alphaproteobacteria; order Acetobacterales; family Acetobacteraceae; genus Lichenicoccus. The sequence goes on from CAXTOC010000033.1 coordinate 10,130, forward strand.
ACCAGCGTGTCGAGGCTCGGGAAGCGCGCCAGCACGCGCTCGTGCAGGGTCGCGATCGCCGCCGGATCGCTGACGTCGCTGCTGAAGCCCTCCAGGCCCGGCAGCGTCCGCGCGGCGGCGTCGAGCTTCCCCTGGTCGCGTCCGGTCACGATGACGGTGTTGCCACGCTGCTGAAGCTGCCTCGCCAGCTCCAGCCCGATCCCGCTGGTGCCGCCCGTGATCAGGACGGTCCGCCCCTGCATCCTCATCCGCACTCTCCCAGTACGCCGCGATCTCCGGAGCCTATAGCGCCGTGGCGGGTGATGACGCGATCGCGCCCGTTCCGCTCCGCCTCAGCCGAACAGGTCGGTGGCCCTGGTGGCATCGACGCCGACGAGGCGCAGCGTCTCGCCGCCGGAGAGCGTGATGGCCGTCGAGCCACCGGAGAAGGCTTCCGCCGCGACGCCCTGGCCGCCCAGTCCGATGCGATCGGTGCCGAGGCGGAAGCCGGTCACGATCGCGTCGCCGCCCGATCCGGCATCGATACGCGTCGCACCGCTCGCCGCGGTCAGCCAGATCTGGTCGGCGCCGCCGCCGCCCATGATGGTCTCGGCGCCGGAGCCGACGTCGATGATCGAGGCTCCGCGCCCGGGCGCGAGCAGGTCGGCACCGCTGCCACCGAAGAAGAAGTCGGTGCCCGCCGCATTGCCTCCGAGCAGGGTCTCGTTGCCGCCGGCCGCGACGAAGTACGTCCAGCCGTTGCTCGCGCCCGTCAGGCTGTCGCCGTTGCCGCCGGCGACCAGCACCGTCCCCACTCCGGTGGCGGTGAGGTCGTTGTCGCCGTTCGAGCCTCCCGAGTACCAGCCGCCACCGCTGCCGGCCTGGATCGTCGATGAGCCGGTGCTCGCGACCACGGTGCCGGTGCCCGCACCGCCGTCGAAGACCGTGCTGCCGGCACCGGTGAACGCGACGTGCGGCGCGCCGTCGATGCCGCCCGTGGCGTCGATGCTGGTGCGCCCGGTGCCGAGCACCAGCACGCCGCCGCCGCCGGAGAAGTCGAGCGCACCGGAGCCGCCGAACACGGTCGCGTTGACGACGGACGCTGCACCCGTGACCGTGGTGGCGCCGCTGCCCAGGACGATGGTGTCGCCGTGCTGCGCCGCAGCCGCGACCGTGATTGCCGCCGTCGCATCACCCAGCGTGATGCGGTCGTCGCCCGACGAGGATAGGGTGAGGGTCCCGTGCACCATGTCGATGCTGGATTGCTGCGATCCTACAATGGCCGCGCCGGAGCCGACCTGCGTGTAGGTGCCTCCGGGCCCGGCTTCCACGGTGACGGTGCCGCTGCCGGCCTACGTGAAGGCACCGCCGCCGCCGACGTCGATCTGCCCATCGCTGCCGTCACCGGTCATCAGGACGGCCGCCGATCCGCCCGCGGCAACGGCATCGAGGATCAGGAAACCCGTGCCGGTCTCGTTGATGTCGTACTGGCCGTAGCCGCATCCCAGCGTCACGCCGACATCGTCCTCGACATCGAAGCCGTCGCGGCCCGGAGGGACGTCGGTCGGGTCCAGGATGAGCTGCGAGTCGTGGTTGATCGCGGTGCCGCCGTCGGCCGGACTCGCGACGATGAAGGCGCCGTAGCCGAGAGTGGCCACGATCTCGAAATATCCGCCGAGCACGACGTTCAACGTCGGATCCGGCGAATTGCTCTCGAAGGGGACGAGTTCCTTGTCGGTGAGATCGGTATTGTCATAGAGCACGACACCGGCTGCGTACACGCTGCCGGGCGTCAGGGTGAGGCTGCCATCGTCGTTGAACAGCTCCTTGGCGACCTCGCCATCGGGAAGCTGGAGTGCCGTCCTGTCCGGATCGGCGACGGTCTGGGCTGCGACCTGCGCCGCGGTTCGTCCGGGTCCGTAGAGTGCGGACACCACTCCGGCGATCCCCGGATAGACCGGACTGCCGGAGAGCACGGCGAGCGGATCGGTGCTGCCGGACGGCTGCAGCAGGCCGAAGACATTGGTGCCCGACATGTAACGTTTACCTTGAGACCGGAGGAGCATTGCCCAACAGGGTCGCCGATAGCTGCGGTCAGGCCCGGACGCAACCGATTACTTTGCCATGACAATATAGCCGCGCTCTCAGATCCCGACGCCGGGCGCATGTTCGCCATCGACTGCACCGCGACTGCGGCGTGTCGCTTCTCATCCGGGCAGGCTAAGCTCGCCCGCGTCGCCACGACGCCGGCGGTGTCCACCTGATGCTTGATCCGAACGCCTCCTCGTTCCGCGCCGCGATCGATCTCGTCTGGCGCACGGTGTTCCGCCTCGCGTATCCGCTCGCCCGCCTGTGGTGGCGGCTGCGGCGGCCGTCGCACGAGGGCGCGCTGGTGGCGATCCATGTCGGTCCGGCGTTGCTTCTGGTGCGCTCCTCCTATCGCACGGAGTGGAACTTCCCGGGCGGCGGCGTCCGGCGCGGCGAGACGCCGGAGGCCGCGGCGCGGCGCGAGCTGGCCGAGGAGATCGGCCTCGAGGCGTCGGTGCTGGTGGCGCGCCAGGTCCGTCACGGCATCTGGGACGGACGGCGCGACAGGGTGCACTTCTTCGAGATGCGGCTGGAGCGGCTGCCCAGGCTGCGGCTCGACAACCGGGAGATCGTCGCGGCGCGGCTGATGTCCGCCGACGAGCTGCGCCGGGTCAGGCTGACCGCGCCGGTCGCGGCCTATCTCGGCGGCGGCGCGGCATGATGAGGGCTAGCCCGCAAAGCGCGTGCAGGGCCGCCCGGCGACCCCGGCCTCGTAGGCGAACAGCGAGCCTGCCAGCGGTTCGGCGCGCAGCGTCGCGCCGTCCAGCTCCATGCAGGAGCTGGTGACATAGAGCGTCGACAGGTCCGGCCCGCCGAACACGCACGAGGTCGGCCGGCTGACCGGCATCGCCACCACCTGCACGACGCGACCGTCCGGGGCGTAGCGCACCACCCGGCTGCCCTGCCACTGCGCGTTCCAGACGCAGCCGTCGACGTCCACGGCGCTTCCGTCCGGCACCGCAGGGGCATCGATGCGCACCAGGTCGCGCCGGTTCGCGATGCTGCCGGCGGCGAGGTCGAAATCGTAGGCGCGTATGATCCGCTCGGGCGAGTCCGCGAGGTAGAAGACGTCGTCGGCCGGGCTGAAGTTGATGCCGTTGCAGATCCGGATGCCGCTCTCCGCCACGCGGCACGCGTGCTGCGCGTCGAAGCGGAACAGCACGCCGCCGGGGCTCTCGTCGAGCTCGTTCATGGTGCCGATCCAGAGACGGCCGGCGGCGTCGGTGCGCGAGTCGTTGAAGCGTGTGCCGACATCGCCCGCATCCAGCGCGAACACGGTGTGCAGGCCGCCGCTGGCGGGATCGAACAGCGCCAGGCTGCGCGACAGCGCCACCAGCAGGCCGCCCTGGCGGCGCGGCACCGCGCAGGCGACGCGGTCCGGCATCAGCCAGCTGTCGGTGGCGCCGCTCTGCGGATGCAGGCGGTGGATGCGTCGGCCGTAGATGTCGACCCAGTACAGCGCCTGTTCGGCCTCGTCCCAGAACGGCGCCTCGCCGAGCAGCGCGTGCGCCTCGTGCACGCAGCGCAGCCGGTCATCGGCGCTCTGGCCGACCGCACTCACGACGACACCGCCGCCACCGCGACGTGCCGTCCGAGCAGGAAGGCGTCGGCCACCAGCTGCAGCGGCCGGATCTCGACCTCAGAGCGGCCAGCCGCGATCAGCTCGCGGAAGCGGGCGTACAGGCGCGGGTACTCGCGGTCGGTGCCCGAGACGATGCTCTGCCCGTCCAGGGCGAGCGCCGCGCCGCCGCGCGACAGCTCGAGCCGGCCGCCGTCCTCCAGCGTCCACTCGATGCTCCAGGTCTCGTCCTGCTGGTCCCAGTCCAGCGCCGCGACGAAGCCGGCGCTGCGCGTGGGGGTGGCGAAGCGCAGGGAAGCCGCGACCGGGGTGTGCGCGGCCTCGGGGATCATCAGCGTCGCCTCGCGCACGAACAGCGGCTCGGGCATCACGCCGACCGCGATCGACAGCGCATTGATGCCGGCATCGAACGCGCCCATCCCGCCCGGTTGCCAGAACCAGTCGACGCCGGGATGGAACTTGTGCACGTCCTCCTTCCAGACGATGTCCATGCCGGTGGCGGCGCGCGCCGCCAGGATCTCGCGGGCGGGGTCGACCGCGTCGCTGAACAGCGAGTGCCAGGCGGTGAACAGGGTCAGCCCGAGCCGCTCCGCGTGGGACGCGAGGGAGACGATCTCCGCCGGCGTCGCGGCCGGCGGCTTCTCCAGCAGCACGTGCCGGCCCGCGTCCAGCGCCGCCCGCGCGAGATCGTAGCGGACCTGCGGCGGGGTGCAGATGGCGACCGCGTCCACTCCGGGCGCCTCTGCCAGCAGGGCGTCGAGCGAGCCGTGCAGGCTCACCCCGTCGGGCACCGCGACCGCGACCGGATTGGCCACCGCGAGCAGCTTCAGGCCGGCGGTCGCGGCGAGCGCCGGCAGGTGCTGCACGCGCGCGATCTGGCCCATGCCGACGATGCCGACGCCGATCGGGTTCGAGCGTGAAGGGGAGGACGACATCGCGATGCTCCTGGCTCAGACGGCGGCGGCGGCGCGATCCCAGGCCGCGAGATAGGCGCGCGCCCGACGTCCCACCTCCGCGGCGTCGCGTCCCGGCGCGTACAGGCCGGAGCCGAGCCCGAAGCCGCTGGCGCCGGCCTGCACGAAATCGGCCAGGTTGTCCGGGGTGATGCCGCCGACCGGCAGGAACAGCGTCCGCGGCGGGAACACGGCGCGCATCGCGCGCAGCACCGCGGCGGTGACCAGCTCGGCCGGGAACAGCTTCAGCGCGTCGGCGCCGGCGCGCAGGGCGGCGAAGCCCTCGGTGGGTGTGGCGACGCCGGGCATGCAGACCATGCCGGCCCGCTTCGCCGCCGCGATCACCTCGGCGTCGCCGTGCGGCATGACGATCAGCCGGCCGCCGGCCTCGCCGATCTCGCGCACCTGCTCGGCGGTCATCACCGTCCCCGCGCCGATCAGGCAGGTGGACCCGAAGCGCTGCGCCAGCAGGCCGATGCTGTCCAGCGGCCGCGGCGAGTTCAGCGGCACCTCCAGTATGGTCATGCCGGCCTCGACCAGCGCCTCGCCGACCGCGAGCGCCTCCTCCGGTGCCAGCCCGCGCAGGATGGCGGTGAAGGGCGCGCGTCCCATCAGGTCATGCGACATCTCGGGCGTCTCCTCTGCACGGGGCCGGGATCAGGCAAGCCTGGACGGCGATGCGCAGCAGGCCGTCCAGCGCGGCGTCGGGGATCGGCTCGGGCGGCCGCGCCCCGATCGCGGCGAAGGCGCGCGCATAGCGCTCGCACAGCGCGGCGTCGCCGGTGATGGCGATGCGTGCGGCGTCCGACCGCGCCGCGTCGGCGAGGCGCAGCTCCTCGCCGATCAGCAGCCCCGACAGGTAGTCGGCGACGCAGCCGGCCTCCAGGCCGCCGGTAAGGACCAG
>CAXTOC010000034.1:0-15372 GCA_964245725.1 uncultured Acetobacteraceae bacterium
CGCCGGCGAGGTCATCGGGGCGCCGTTCTACGTCATGGACCGCGGCGCCGGCCACGTCGTCCGCGACCGGCTGCCCGACGGGTACGCCGACACCGAGGGCGAGCGGGAGGCCATCGGCTTCGGACTCGTCGACGTGCTGGCGACGCTGCACCGGCTGCGCGCTGCCGGCGTGCCGGTCGCGGTGACGCCGCTGCCGCTGTTCGCGGGACTCGACGGGCCGCAGGCGGCGGAGCCGGAGCCGCCTCCGCCCGCCTCCGGCGCGGGCGCGGAGTTGGCGGCGATGCTGGGCGGGCTGGAGCTGGACCGGCTGTCGCCGCGCGAGGCGCTGGAGCTGCTGTACCGGATGCGCGCGCGCCTGGATGGCCCGGATGCCGCACCGCACGATGTTCCTGTCGCGCAACGCGGTAACGCGCTAGGGTAGGCACGACATGCCGAATCCCTCCTCTCTCTCCGCGTCCCGTCGGGCATACCAGGACCAGCATCTCGGGGCGCAGGATCTTCAGGGAGCGACACGCCAGCTGGCGGCCTCCCTGGCGATGCCGGCCGATGCCGCGCTGCCGGTGCCCCGCGACGTCGCGGTCGGGCTGTGTCGCCGCCATCTCGCGCGCATCCAGCAGGGCGTCCGCGAGGCGTTCGAACGGCACGAGCTGTCCGGCACGCAGGCGGCGCAGCGACTGGCGGCGCTGATCGACGGGCTGATCGCGACCCTGCACGACTACACCCTGCACGATGCCCAACCTGGCGCCCAACCTGGCGCCCAACCTGACGTCCAATCTGGCGCCCGGCCCGGCGTCCCAGTCGGTGTGCTCGCCACGGCCGCGTCGGGGCAGAAGCTGGCCATCGCCGCGACCGGCGGCTACGGGCGCGGCCTGCTGGCGCCGTTCAGCGACATCGACCTGCTGTTCCTGACCGAGGACCAGCCGCAGCCGGAGATCCTGACGGCGATCGAGTTCATCCTCTATTTCCTGTGGGATCTCGGCCTGAAGGTCGGCCACGCCACGCGATCGGTGACGCAGTGCCTCGAGGAGGCGGCGGCCGACACCACCATACGCACCACCCTGCTCGACGCGCGGCGCATCGTCGGCGACGAGGGGCTGTTCGCGATGTTCGAGGCCCGCACCATCGTCGCCTGCATGCAGGCGGGTGCAGCCGCCTTCATCGCCGCCAAGCAGCAGGAGCGCGCGCTGCGCCACCAGCGCTACGGCGAGAGCCCGTTCCTGGTCGAGCCGAACATCAAGGAAGGCCGCGGCGGGCTGCGCGACATGCAGACGCTGTACTGGCTGTGCCGCTACGCCTTCGGCCGTGGCGAGGCGCGCGACCTGGTCGGGCCAGACGCGCCCAATGGCGGCCTGCTGACCGAGCAGGAGGCCAAGCGCGCGCGACGCTCGTGGGACTTCCTGTGGACGGTGCGCTTGCACCTGCACTACGTCGCCGGCCGCGCCGAGGAGCGGCTGACCTTCGACATGCAGCCGGTGGTGGGTGCGCGCATGGGCTACACCCGGCATGGCCGCCAGGTCGGCGTCGAGCGCTTCATGCGGCACTACTTCCTGACCGCGCGCGAGGTGATGCGCCTGACCCATGTGCTGGAGCCCGCGGTGCTGCGCCAGGCGCTGGGACCGCCGGCGCACTCGGCGGAGACCGACGAGGCGATGCGCGCCGCCGGCTTCATGCTGTCGGACGGCCAGATCCTGCAGGCGCCCGGAGTCGATTTCGACCGCGAGCCGATCCGGATGATGCGGCTGCTCGCCTTCGCCCGCGCCCGCAACCGCCCGATCCACCCGCTGGCGATGCACGAGCTGATACGCTGCGAGCGACGCGCCGCCTCGCTGCGCGGTGATGCGGAGGCGAGCGCGATCCTGCTCGAGCTGGTCTGCGGCGAACGGCCGCAGCATCGCGAGTCACCCTCCAGTCGCGAAAGCGGAACGCACCGGGACGGCGCGCGCTGGCTGCACATCCTGAACGAGACCGGCCTGCTCGGCCGGCTGATCCCGCCCTGGTCGCGCATCGTGGGGCAGATGCAGTTCGACACCTACCACGTCTTCACCGTCGACGAGCACACCATCGAGGCGGTGCGCATCCTCGGCACGCTGGAGGCGGGCGCGCTCGCCGCCGACGCGCCGGTGGCCCACGGCCTGGCCCAGGACCTGCAGTCGCGTCGCGCGCTGTACGTGGCGACCCTGCTGCACGACGTCGCCAAGGGGCGCGGCGGCGACCACTCCGAGCTCGGCTCGGAGATCGCGCTCGAGATCTGCCCGATGCTCGGCCTGTCGGCGGAGGAGACCGAGACCGTCTCCTGGCTGGTGCTGCACCACCTGCTGCTGAGCCAGACCGCGTTCCGACGCGACATCGACGATCCCAAGACCATCCTCGACGTCGCCGACACCATACAGTCGCCGGAGCGGCTGAAGCTGCTGCTGCTGCTGACCATCGTCGACATGCGCGCGGTCAGCTCGAAGGTCTGGAACGCCTGGAAGGCGGCGCTGCTGCGCGAGCTCTACACGCGCGTCGCCGAGGTGCTGGCCGGCGGCCTGTCGACCACCGAGCGCGACATACGGGTGTCGCGCGCCAAGCAGGAGGCGCGCGGGCTGCTGGAGGAGGAGGGTTTCTCCGAGCGCGAGATCGAGCGCTTCCTCGGGCTCGGCTATGCCGGCTACTGGCTGTCGTTCGACAGCGAGACCCACCTGCGTCACGCGCGCATGATACGCGACTCCGATCTGCGCGCCGCACCGCTGACGGTGGAGACGCAGCCGCTGCCGGCGCGCGCCGTCACCGAGGTCACCGTCTACACCAACGACCATGCCGGGCTGTTCTCCGCCATCGCCGGCGCGCTCGCGGTGGCCGGCGCCTCGATCGTCGACGCCCGCATCCACACCATGACCAACGGCATGGCGCTCGACACGTTCTGGATCCAGGACGCCGCCGACGGCATCTTCGATGCACCGCACCGGCTGGCGCGGCTCTCCGGCCTGGTCGAGCAGGCGCTGGCCGGACGGCTCGACATGGCGGCCGAGATCGCGCGCGTCTCGCGGGCGGTGATGGGGCGACGGATGCGCGCGATCCACGTGCCGCCGCGCGTGGTGGTCGACAACCGCGCCTCGAACAGCCACACCGTGATCGAGGTCAACGGCCGCGACCGTCCCGGCCTGCTGCACGACGTCACCGACGCGATCAGCGGCCAGGGCATGCAGATCGCCTCGGCCCACATCACCACCTACGGCGTGCGCGCGGTCGACGTGTTCTACGTCAAGGACATCTTCGGGCTCAAGGTCAGCAACGAGCGCAAGCTCGCCGAGCTGCGCGAGGCGCTGCTGCTGGTGCTGACGCGCGCCGAAGAGGCGGTGGTGCTGCCGCCGTCGGGTTCGTCGCGGCGCCCGAGCACGATCGAGGCGGCCTGAGGCGGCCTGCGCCGCACGCTCGCCGGTCTCAGGCCGCAACCGACTTCAGCGAGGCCAAGTCACGCCGCGGCGGCGTCCCGAACATCCGCAGATACTCGCGCCTGAACTGCGACGGGCTCTCGTAGCCGACCTGGGCCGCCGCCGTCTCCACCTCGAGCGGGCTCGAGACCATCAGCCGGCGCGCTTCCAGCAGGCGGAGCTGCTTTCGATACTGCATCGGCGTCATCGCGGTCAGCGCCTTGAACTGGCGGTAGAACGCGGACGGGCTCAGTTGCGCTGTCGCCGCGAGTTCGTCGATCCGCACCGGCTCCGCCAAACGACGGCGCAGGACGTGGATCGCGTTGACCAGGCGCCGCGCGTGGCTGCTCGGCAGGGTCATCCTCGCGACCTCGCCGCCATGCGGACCGGTCAGGAGCCAGTAGCAGATCTCGCGCATGATCGCGGGATACCGCATCGCGATCGCCTTGGATTTATCCAGCAGGCGCACCATGCGACGCGCGCAGTCCGCCAACCGCCAGTCGAAATCGCTGACGAGCATGCCTGCCGACCGCCGGCATCTCGACGCTGACCACCAGCGCCTGCCCTGCCCTGTACTCGAACCGCTGGTCGCGAACGGGCTCTCCCCTGCCTGGGCACCGGTGTAGCGCATGACGGCGCGCACCAGCGGATCCATGTCCGGCCTTTGCTGCATCTGCCCCTCCCTGCCTCCGCATCGCGAAACGAGGTTTTGGGCAGGAGTGGGCAGGAAACCGGCGGGTTCGGGCATTCAGCGGAGCGGAACGACGGCGATGCCGTGCGCCGGAACCGAGCTGGGAGTGCACGATGCCGGGCCAACCCATGACGATCTCGCCTGCCAGATCGCGATCATCACCGACGGCAGCCGCGGCCTGGGCTGCAATACCGTCCTCAGCCTCGCCAGGCGGGCGTCGACACCATCTTCACCTACCACTCCAACCGTGCCGAGACCGAAAAGGTCGTGGCGCTCGCGGCCGAGGCCGGAGCGAGGGCGATCGCTTTGCCGCTCGACACCGGCGATGTCGGCGCACCCGACGCCTTCGTGGAAGGCGTGCGGGCGGCGCCCGTCGAATCCGGACGCGCGCGTTTCGACTATCTGGTCAACAACGCCGGCACCTCGCACCACGCGGCCTTCGACAAGACGACCGAGGCGGAGCTGGACGGTCTCTACGACGGCCATTTCAAGGGCGTGTTCTATCTCACCCAGAAGCTGCTTCCGCTCATCAACGACGGCGGCCGGATCGTGATGGTCTCGTCGGGCCTGACGCGCATCACCTTCCCGGGGAGTGCCCCCTACGCGTCGACGAAGGGTGCGATCGAGGTTCTCGCCCGCTACCTGGCCAAGGAGCTCGGTCCACGCGGGATCGCCGTCAACACCGTGGCACCCGGCGCCATCGAGACCGATTTCAGCAGCGGAATGGTTCGCGACGATGCCGATGTCAACCGGCGCGTCGCGGACGTGACGGCGCTCGGCCGTACCGGCGTGCCCGACGATATCGGGCCGATGATCGCCTCGCTGCTCTCGGAGGATGATCGCTGGATCAACGCCCAGCGCATCGAGGTATCCGGCGGCATGGCGACCTAGAGCATCATCCGATCGAGCGCAATCGCTTGATCGGATGACGCTCGTCAGGACAACAGGCTGGAGCCTGATCCGTGAGCCTATGCGATCGGATCATGCTCTAGAGTCGCAGGTCTCGGCGATGTCCTGGCAAGCAGGCGACTCCCGTACCGGCACTGCTGGATGCGACACGGGGCGGAGCTTCGGTCGGGCGTATCGAGAGGTGAGAACGCGCGTCAGCCGTGGCGGGCGCCCTTGAGCTCAGCGAGCAAGGCCATGACCTCGCGCCGCCGCAGGCGGAGTTCCGCGAGCAGTGTATCGACTTCGGCCAGCTTCGTCTCGAGCGCCTCGACCAGTCCTGCCTTGGTGCGTCGTTCCTCCGCGGGACGATTCATGAAGCGCGTGATGTCGGCGAGCGAGAAGCCCAGGGCTCGTGCCCGGTCGATGAAGCTCACGATGCGAAGATCCGCGGCGCCGTAGCTTCGATACCCGTTCGCCGACCGCACGGACTTTGGCAGCAGCCCCCGCGCCTCGTAGAAGCGTATCTTCGAGGCGCTCACGCCGGCTCGGCTGGCGAACTCCCCGATCCGCATGGACCTTGACCTTCAACTGCACTTGAAGGTGTAGCGTGCCCCCGGGAGGTGAAGTCAATGCAGAACCTGGTTCTCGTTCCTGGCCTCGGCAGCGACGCGGCCGTGTGGGCAAGGACGATCGCGGCACTCGGCGACGTCGCCCGTTGCTCCCTCGGCGACACCTGGCAGGACGACAGCTTGGCCGGGATGGCCTCGCGTATCCTCGCCGACACGCCCGGGCGCTTCGCGCTCGCGGGCTTGTCCATGGGCGGCATGGTGGCGCTGGAGATCATGCGCGCGGCTCCCGAGCGGGTGACCGGGCTCGCCCTGATCGGCACCAACGCACGGCCGGACACGCCAGAGCAGGCTGCGCGCCGGCGCATGGTCAATACGGCAATGCTGCAGGCCACCGACCCCGTCGCCCTGGCGAGACCGACGCTCCGCGCGATGGTCCTTGCGGGTGCGGACCCGAGCGTGCACGCCGAACTCGAGGAGATGACCCGCCGCGTCGGCGCTCGAGCCTACGTGCGCCAGAACGAGGCGGTGCTTGCCCGCGCCGACCTGCGGCCGGTGCTCGGGACGGTCACCGCGCCCACCCTGGTCATGGTCGGCGCCCAGGACGCCGTGACTCCCCTGGCCTGCTCCGAGGAGATCTGCGACGAGATCGCGAACGCCGAGCTCCAGGTCGTCCCGGACTGCGGACACCTGCCGCCGATCGAGACGCCGCGGATCGTGGCGGACCTTCTGGGGAAACTTATGTCCCGCGCGGTCTCGCTCTGGAGCATCATCCGATCAAACGGAACCGTTTGACCGGATGATGCTCGCCGAAACAACTGGCTGGAGCTTGATCCGCGAACCCATGCGATCGGACCATGCTCTAGCGCCTGACCGTCTCGGGCTGGATCAGCCCGAGAGTTGAGTCAGTCGCAAGAACAACGACCTGGAGCGAGTTTATCGGCCCGTGCGGAGCTGGTCCTGCTGTAGCGGGCGCCCGCCGAACTGGACGAGCGGGCGGCATCGCCGCTACTGCTGGTCGGACATGGCGAGGGAGCCCGCGACATGGTCCTGCCTCCGAGCGAGGAACGATTCACCTGGGGCCGCGTCGGCGGCCCCGGCGCACGAGGCCCGCGATCTTCGAGCCAGCTCGTACCGATGCGGTCCCGCGTGTCGTGAGTGCCTCGGCGGAGGGTGTGCATCCCTTCCACCTCTCAGTGCCGCAGGAAGAGCTCGACGACCTGAAGCGCCGGCTCCGGACGACGCGCTGGCCGGAGCGGGAGACCGTGCAGGACTGGACCCAGGGCGCCCCGCTCGCGCAGGTGCGGGCACTGTGCGAGCACTGGCACGACAGCTACGACTGGCGACGCTGCGAGACCATGCTGAACGGGCTGGGTCAGCACCGCGTCGAACTCGATGGGCTCGGCATCCATTTCCTGCACGTCCGCTCGCCCGAGCCCGACGCGCTGCCGATGATCATGACGCATGGCTGGCCCGGTTCGGTGATCGAGTTCCACCAGGTGATCGGGCCGCTGGTCGATCCGGTGGCGCACGGCGGCGCGCCCGCCGACGCCTTCCACCTCGTGCTGCCCTCGCTGCCCGGCTTCGGCTTCTCGGACAAGCCGGCGGCGAGCGGGTGGACCGTCGACCGCATCGCCGGTGCCTGGACCACGCTGATGCGCCGCCTCGGCTACGCACGCTGGGTCGCCCAGGGCGGCGACTGGGGTGCGGCCGTCACCGCCGCGATCGGCAGCGCCGCACCCGAAGGCTGTGCCGCGGTGCATCTGAACATGGTCGGCATCGCGCCCCGCCCCGAGGACGCGGACGATCCGAGCCCGGAGGCGCGCAAGGCCATCGCGCTGATCAAGCGCTACGCCGAGCGGGAGAACGGCTACGCCAGGCAGCAGGCCACGCGGCCGCAAACCCTGGGCTACGGACTGACGGACTCCCCCCGTCGGACAGGCGGCGTGGATCTACGAGAAATACAGGGCCTGGACCGACCCCGCGTTGCTCCCCGAGCAGGTGTTCGGCCTCGACGCCATGCTCGACAACATCATGCTCTACTGGCTGACACGGTCGGGCGCATCGTCCGCGCGTCTGTACTGGGAGAGCACGGCGAGCGGCATGCTGTCCCGCCCGATCGGGCTTCCGGTCGCGGCCACGATCTTTCCCCACGACCTGCTGGCGTCGCCGCGCCGCTGGGCCGAGCGCCTGTTCGCCGACATCGTCTACTGGAACGAGCCGGAGGTCGGCGGCCACTTCGCCGCCTTCGAGCAGCCCGCGCTGTTCGTCGCCGAGCTGCGCGCGGCGTTCCGTGGCCTGCGCTCGCGCTGATCGCTCGCCCCGCGCCCGATCGGGTCTGCACGATCGGCTAGGAGGCCAGCAGCTTCGCGCAGGTGCGCGGCGCGCTGCTCGTCGCCGGCATAGGGCTGCTGATCGACGCCCGCGCGGTCGCCGCCTCGCGTCGCCCCGGCTTCTCCAAGCGCCTGCTGGCCGGCGGCCTGGCCGAGGCGGGGATCGGATACCTGCACCTGCAGCCGCTCGGGACGCCCAAGCCGGGGCGCGACGCGGTGCGCCGCGGCGACGTCGAGACCATGCGCCGGATCTTCCAGGCGCACATGCAGGGCGACCGCTCCGCCGCCGTCCTGGCCGAAGCCGCCCACGCGGCACACCGCGGCCGGCGCGCCGTCTTCACCGTGACGCCTTGCTAACATTAGGTTACGACTTCTACACTCGGGCGCTTGTGCGTGACGAGCAGGAGGCACGGATCATGGCCAGGCCGATCACCACCCGTCATAACGGCGAACGCCTGATCCTGCTGCATGCCGGGCAGATGCTCGGCGAGGGCGACGACACCGTGTTCGGCGCCTTCGCCCGCCTCGCCGCGCGCGATCTCGAGGCACCGCTGGCGCTGGTGCTCGTCGAGGAGAACGGCCGCCTGCAGATACGCGGCGCCTGGGGCCGCTCCGGCGGGCAGAGCCTGCCAGTCTCGGTGATACGCATGCAGATGAGCAGCCAGCGGCGCATGACGCTGGAGATCGCCGACCTGTCTGGCGATGCGGGCTTCGCCGCGGCACCGGAGGCGGAGCGCGAAGCGGGCTTCCTCTCCTATGCCGGAGCCACGCTGCGCGACGAGTCCGGTGCCTCGGTCGGGATCCTGTGCGTGCTCGACGAGCGGCCGCGCCGGTTCGGCCGCGAGGGCCTGGCGGCGCTGACCGACCTCGCACGCTGCGCCAGCGCGATGCTGATCCTGGAGCCGGCCGCGGCGACCGACAGCAGCGCCTCGGCCGGAGTAACCGGCCTGCCCGGCCGGGAAGCCCTGGAGGCGCATCTCGACAAGCTGGTGCTGGCCGCGGAGAAGGCCGGTGCGAACGCGCTGCCGCCGGGCTTCGCGGTGCTGCGCATCGATATCGGCCGCCTGACCGTGCTCAACGAGATGCATGGCCGCGGTGCGGTGGACCAGTCGCTCAAGCAGGTGGTGAGCCGGCTGCGCGCGGTGATGCCGAGCCACAGCTTCCTCGCCCGGCTCGGCGGCGGCGGTTTCGCGCTGGTGGTCGGCGGTCGGGTCTCGGCCGCCGAGATCGAGGCGGTGGCGCTGCGGGTGATGGACCGGCTGCGCGAGCCCGCGCACATCGACGGACTGGACCTGCCGCTTCGGCCGTCCGCCGGGGTCGCCGCGTTCCCGTCCGACGCCACCGATACTGCTGGGCTGATGCGCTGCGCCGAGGCGGCGCTGAGCCAGGCCAAGCGTGAGGGCGACGGGCGGCACGTGCACTCGACCCCCACCCTGCTGCATCATTTCGAGCTCTCCGCCGGACTCGAGCAGGACCTGCAGCTCGCCACCATGACCGGCGCGTTCTCGCTGAACTGGCTGCCGGTGATCGACACCGCGACCGAGCAGGTGGTCAGCTTCGAAGCGCTGGTGCGCTGGAACCGTCCGGGCCACGGCGACATCTCGCCGGAGCTGTTCATCCCGTGCGCCGAGGCCACCGGCCTGATCGAGCAGATCGACAGCTGGGTGCTGGCCGCGGCCTGTCGCGAAGCGCAATCCTGGGAGCGTGCACTCGGCGTCTCGGTGAACATCTCGCCGGTGTGGATCTCGCACAACCGGCTGCCGGCGTTGCTGGCGCGTGTGCTGGAGCAGACCGGGCTCGATCCGGCGCGGCTGCAGATCGAGCTGTCCGAGCGCGTGCCGTTCGGCTCCGACGGCATGGCGCGTCGCGAGCTGGCCCGCGTGCGCGCGATGGGCGTGCGGCTGGCGCTGGACGATTTCGGCAACGGCTTCTCCTGCCTCGGCCTGCTCGGCACCTATCCGTTCGACCAAGTCAAGCTCGACCGCCAGTTCGTCAGCGCGCTCGGCCGCGACCGTCGCGCCGAGGCGATCACCCGCTCGGTGCTGCAGATGGTGCAGTCGCTCGGCATGACCAGCTGCGCCGAAGGGGTCGAAACCGAGGAGCAGCTCGCCTTCCTCGATGCGCATGGCTGCGAGGAGATCCAGGGCTACCTGATCGGCCGCCCGGTGCCGCGCCTGCCGCGACCGGTGGGTGCCCCCGAGACGATCGTCTCAGGCTGAACCGCCTTGAGACGTGGCGCGAGGGAAGCCAAGGGTTCCGCCCTTGACCCGCTGGGGCCGCAGGCCGCGGACCCCGCTTTCCGGAGAAGTTCTCAGAGGCTTGTCCCGAGAGGCCAGCCCCTCGCGCCAGCGCACGGGCTCCGCGACGCGGCAACCCTGGCCGCGACGCGCGGTTGAAGGCGCTCCACCCTGCGGAGGAGGCGCCCGTGAGCCACCAGAAGACGAGATCGGACAACGACACCAGCACCGCCCGCTCGGCCAAGGCGCAGAAGGCGGACGAGGTGCAGCAGGCCGGCACCGCCAAGGCCGGCGGGCTGCATGGCGACGCGTTCGTGCCGGAAGGCGGCCCGGCGCCGTCGCCGATCCGGCACAAGGGGGCACCGATGCCCGCCGCCTCCACCGCCACGGCCGACGACAGCGCGGGCGAGGACGGTGCCAGCAGCGCCACCGCCGGCAAGGCCGAGAAGCAGGCCGCCGCCGAGCACGCGGCTGCGACCAAGAAGCAGGACGGGCGCGGGCACCGCAAGTCCGGCTGAGCAGCGCCGCGCGCGACGCCGCCGGGGGTCAGCCCGGTCCGGCCGGTTCGAAGTCGAAGCTGCCGTCGCGCGACTGCCACTGCTGCACCGTCAGCACGCGCGCGCCGCCTCGGCTCTCGTGCGGCCCGTGCACCTGGCCTGCGGCGTGGCTGAGGAAGCCGCCCGGCTGCAGCGGCGTGCCGTCCTCGATCAGGTCGCCCTCGAGCACGTAGTGCATCTCCGCACCCGCGCGGTGCAGATGGGCGGGGATGCGTGAGCCCGGCGGCATGTGCACGATGGTGGTGACCACGCCGCACGAAGCGTCCTGGTTCAGGATCTGGATGCGGAACTCGCCCTCGGCGCCGGGAATCTCGAAGCGCACCGGCTCGACCTGGCTGGCTTCGGCCTGCAACTTGCGTCCGGTCGCTTGACCGGCGGTGTCGGGAGTGCTGCTGGACATGTCGAACCCTGCTCGTTGATGCCTGGCTAACGCGAGTGGGCCGGAGTGGCTGCACGTCCGGACGGATTTGCCGATCGCCGTCCGGACGCACGCGGAGGACGCGGGAGAACGACGATGGCCTATGAGCTCTATTACTGGGACGGCCTGCAGGGACGCGGCGAATTCGTCCGGCTGGCGCTGGAGGAGGCGGGTGCGCCCTACCTCGACGTCGCCCGCGAGCCGAAGCGCGAAGGCGGCGGCACGGCGGCGATGCTGCACCTGCTCGAGCACGGCGCCGGGCCGCAGCTGCCGTTCGCGCCGCCGTTCCTCAGGGACGGCGAGCTGATCGTCTCGCACGTCGCCAACATCCTGCTCTACCTGGGTCCGAAGCTCGGCCTGGCGCCGTCCCAGGAGTCGCTCCGCGTCACCGCGCACGGCCTGCAGCTGACCGTCGCGGACATCGTCGCCGAGGTGCACGACACCCACCACCCGGCGGCGAGCACGCTCTACTACGAGGACCAGAAGGACGCCGCGCGCGCACGTGCGGCGGATTTCCGGGCCAACCGCATGCCCAAGTTCCTGGGCCACTTCGAGACCGTGCTGAACCGCAACCCGCACGGCCCGGGTCAGATCGTGGGCGACGCGCTCACCTACGTCGACCTCTCGCTGTTCCAGCTGATCGAGGGCCTGCGCTACGCCTTCCCGCGCGCCACCAGCAGCTTCGCCGAGCGCTATCCCTCGCTGGTCGGGCTGCACGACCTGGTCCGGGCGCGGCCGAACCTGGCGGCCTACCTGGCCTCCGCACGCCGGCTCGCCTTCAACGAGTCCGGCATCTTCCGACGCTATCCCGAACTCGACGCCGAACCGGAAGCCGACGCCTGACCGCCTCGGAAGGGGCATGATCGGGCCGGTCATGCCTCGGCGTCGGAGAGGTTGTCGATGAGGCTTGGCTGATTGGGAACCGGAGGTGCGTAGGACCTCGGTTTCGGGCTACTAGGCACCTCGTTATAGCCGTGCGAACATAACGGAGAACGGGAGAGTCGCTCATGCGCATTGCCCATGCATGGACCGTCCGCCTGCCCCTGAAGCTGATCGCCGCTTGCCTGTGCGCCGCTTGCCTGTGCGCCGCCCCCGCCGCCGCGCAGTCGCCCGACGATGCCGCGACGTCGTTCGCCCAGGCTGCCGCGAGCCCGGGTCCGACTGCCGACGGCCCCACCGTGCGGCCGGTTCCGGCACCGGTGCCCGACGGCGGCATCGCCGGCTACTTCGCGCACTGGTTCGACCGCGTGCGGGAGGCCCAGGACAGCCAGCCGCACTGGATCACGCCGCTGGTCACGGTCACGCCGCGGCTTGAGCAGGAGGTGCGCTACGACCAGTTCTGGGAGCACCTGCCGACCGGTGCCAGCCTGCACAACTACGACACCGGCAAGGGTCTCGAGCTGATCCCGACCACGACCAACGAGGTGATCCTCGGCGTGCCTCCCTACGAGGAGCGCCAGCTCGGCCGCGCCCGCGCGGTCACCGGCTGGGGCGACTACCCGATCTTCCTGATCAAGCAGCGGCTGTTCAGCGAGAACGAGCAGAGCGGCAACGCCATCGTCACCGCCTTCCTGCAGTTCACCGCACGCACCGGCTCGAAGGCGTACACCGGCAACAGCACGATCGTGACCCCGACCATCGCCGGCGGCAAGGGCTGGGGCGACTTCGACATCCAGGCGACGATGGGGGTCGCGATCCCCGCCACCAAGCTCGACACCACCGGCTCGCAGCTGCTGACCAACGTGACCTTCCAGTATCACCTGCTGAAGTATTTCTGGCCCGAGTTCGAGCTGAACGACACGATCTGGCTCAGCGGAGACCAGCGCGGCGGCAAGGATCAGCTCTTCCTCACCCCTGGGCTGGTGCTCGGGCGCTTCGCCATCGCCGGACGGGTACGTGCCATCGTCGGCGCCGGCTACCAGTTCGCGGTGTCGCCCGACGAGCGCGTCACCGGCGAGGTCGATCCGGTCTACGCCCACAACTGGGTGCTGTCGGCGCGGCTGAGTTTCTGACAGGCTCCCCCGATCGGATGGGCCGGCTTCACGCGGGATGCCATGGTCAAGGTACGACACCCCGAGCGGCTGGGCCTGCACCTGCGCATCGTGCTCCGCCACGGCGTGGCGATCGGTCCGGGACGCGCCGAGCTGCTCGACGGCATACGCGAGCACGGCTCCATCTCCGCCGCCGGACGCGCCAGCGGCATGAGCTACAAGCGCGCCTGGGCGCTGATCGAGTCGATGAACGCCACCTTCCGCGAGCCTCTGGTGGAAGCCTCGCGCGGCGGCGCGACCGGGGGCGGGGCTCGGCTCACCCCGGCGGGCGAGACCGTCCTGGCACTCTATCGCCGGGTCGAGGTGGCTGCGGCGGTCGCGTCGGCGCCGGAGATCGACCAGCTCGCCGGCCTGGTCGCGTCGCGGTGAGGCCGCGCTACGAGCCGCGTCGGCGCGAGCCCTGCCGCGTCGGCCCGACATAGTTCAGGCTGAAGGCGATCCCGCCGGCGACGATCCCCATCATCAGCGGCAGCATCCAGCCGGGCCGCAGCAGGAACGGCAGCAGCACGTGGGTCCAGGTGCCCGCCGGGACGTGACGCAGGATGAAGCGGTGCATCGAGTCCAGGCTGTGCGGGTCCATCGACAGCAGCATGGCGCCGAGGTCCATCTGCAGCGGCAGCGTCGCGGCGATGGCGAAGGCAACCACGAGCCCGATCGCGCACAGCCACGCGAAGACGCGCATGGTGATCAGGCGGCCGTTCCAGTGCCGCGGGCCGCGGGACTTGCGATTCAAGCTGTGGGCCGTAACCGATCCTCCCGACGTGTCGCCATGCGGTGCATCCCGCGGTGTCAGTGCCAGCATCCTGACCGCGGGGCAAGGCTTCAGAACTTCGCCGACAGTGCCACCGAGCCAAAATTGAACAGGCCGGAGCGCTGGCCGTTGAATTCCTGCGTCTGCCAGGTCTGCGTGTAGGACAGCCGCAGCCCGTGATAGATCACCGCGAGCCCACCCTCGAACTCGCCCACGTCCCAGATCTTGGAGACGTGCGGCTCGCCAGCGCGGAAGGTGCTGCCCTGCAGCGTCGCGTCGTACAGCACCGCCTGGCCGTCGACGCCGGCGAAGCCGTACCAGACGAAGCGCCGGGTGGCCTTGTAGGCGTCGGACCCGTCGAGGCCGGGGCTGATGCGCGGGGTGCCGAAGTCGCTGTCCAGGCCCTGGCCGATCCGCACCGTGCCGCCGAGCTGGGCGTAGGTGCGGAAATCGCCCCCGGCGGCGGCGGCGGCGGGCAGCAGGTCGACCGAGACGCCGTAGGCGCTGATCACCGGGAAACGCCAGATCCGCGACGCCTGCAGCTGCAGGATCGGCTGGTTCGGCAGCTGGTGCGACCAGCCGCGGTTCGGGGTGTCGCCGATCAGGCTGTGGAAGCCGTTCTGCACCTGGTAGCCGCCGGCGTAGGAGCCCAGCACGCCGGCCTGCACGCCGGCCACGCTGCGCGACAGGTCGGTGTCGCTGATCAGGTTGGCGGTGCCGAGCAGCACGCCGGCGTAAGGCCGGTCTCGCGGATCGGGCGGATTGATCTGTGTCTGGCGCGGCGTGAAGATCGATTGCTGCAGGCCCAACGCGATGCGCTGCACGCCCTCGCCCAGGATCGCGCGGTTGAGGGCCACGATGCCCGGCGGCTGGTCGGTGCCCGAGGTCCAGCCGATGCGCAGGCCGCTGGTGTAGTACTGATCCGAGGTGCCCGACTGCGTCGAGACGGCGTCGTTCTCGACCTGCGCCGTCCAGGTGCCATACGGGTCCTGCAACGGCGCCGCGCCGGAGCGCGTGGCGGGCAGCAGCGAAGCCGCGAGCACGGCGCCCGTGGGGATCAGGCTGGTCAAGCTGCGCGTCATGATGCTCACACTCAACGGTTGCACGGTGCGCCGCCCGGCCACACGGTCCCGCGCCGCCGCAGCGTGTCCTCATTAGGAGATCTCCGCTGCTGACGGAACCCCCGCGCTCCCGGCGAGCCGGCATCTCCCGGGCGCGGTGCGCGACGCATGCTCGCGGCCCGGACAAAGAACTGTCATGAAATTACACGATCTGGTGATGGTTCGCCGTGGTCCGTGCAGCTTCGCCCGTGCTATGCAATGGTTCGACATCATCCTGATGGGTGATGATCGACGATACGTTCACTGCCGCTCAACCCGGTGCGCGCCTGACCAGGACGACACCAACTAGACCTCGGGATTACGACCGTTGAGAAGTAACAGGACCGACCGCAGCCCCCGTTCCCCG
>CAXTOC010000035.1:0-15054 GCA_964245725.1 uncultured Acetobacteraceae bacterium
CGCAGTCCGCCGACATCGCCGTCGGCGTCGACAGCGCCGGCAACAAGGACGAGGGTGCGGGCGACCAGGGCATCATGTTCGGCTTCGCCACCCGCGAGACGCCGACCCTGATGCCAGCACCCCTCTACTACGCGCACGGGATCCTCCACCGCATCAACCAGCTGCGCAAGGCGGGGGACGCGCGCGGGCGCGGCCTGCTGCCCGATGCCAAGAGCCAGGTCACGCTGCAGTACGTCGACGGAGCGCCGGTCGGCGCCACCAGCATCGTGATCTCGACCCAGCACGAGGAGCAGCTGCCGCAGCCCACGATACGGGAGACGCTCGGCGGCATCGTGCGCGAGGTGCTTCCCGAGGGCTGGATGTGCTCCGACGACGGGTTCTACGTGAACCCGACCGGCATCTTCGTGATCGGCGGCCCGGACGGCGACGCCGGCCTGACCGGGCGCAAGATCATCGTCGACACCTACGGCGGTGCAGCCCCGCACGGCGGCGGCGCGTTCAGCGGCAAGGATCCGACCAAGGTCGACCGGTCCGCGGCCTATGCCTGCCGCTACCTGGCCAAGAACATCGTCGCCGCCGGGCTCGCGGAGCGCTGCACGTTGCAGATCTCGTACGCGATCGGCGTGTCGCACCCGCTCTCGGTCTATGTCGACCTGCATGGGACCGGACACGACGTGGACGAGGCGCGCCTGGGCAAGGTGCTGCGCGAGGTGATGGACCTGACGCCGCGCGGTATCCGCCGCCATCTCCGCCTCAACCGGCCGATCTACGCGCAGAGCTCGGCCTACGGCCATTTCGGCCGCACCCCCGACACCGCGCGCGACGACTTCACCTGGGAGCGCACCGACCTCGCCGAGACGCTGCGCGGCGCCTTTAACCGTTGAACGAGGCCCGGCCTGTCCCGGGACAGGTCGCGGAACCGACGGTAAAGCCGGCCGCCCACCGGCTCTACGGCCGCCACCGCGGCCACCCGCTGCGCCCACGCCAGCAACGGCTGCTGGAGCTCACGCTGCCGCGGCTGCGATTCGAGCCACGCCATGTCGCGGCACCCGGGGCGGCTTTCGGCCGGCCGCCGTCGCAGCTCTGGCTCGAGGTCGGCTTCGGCGGCGGCGAGCACACGCTGGCACAGCATACGGCCCACCCGGATGTCGGCCTGATCGCCTGCGAGGTGTTCGAGAACGGTCTCTGCTCGCTGCTGACCCGACTGGTGCCCGACGGGACCGAGGCGACCGCCCCGATCCCCGACATGCTGCGCCTGTGGGACGACGATGCGCGCGTCCTTCTGCAGGCGCTGCCGGAGGCGTGCCTGGACCGCATGTTCCTGTTGTTCCCCGACCCCTGGCCGAAGACCCGTCACGCCAAGCGACGCTTCGTGCACCCGCAGACCATCCCGCTGGTCGCCAGCCGCCTGCGGCCGGGTGCGGCGTGGCGGATCGCCAGCGACGATCCGACCTACCAGGACTGGGTGACGCAGGTGATGGCGGCGCAGGGCCTGTTCGCGTCCGACCCGCCGGCGCGCCGTCGGCCGCAGGACTGGCCGCCCACCCGCTACGAGGCCAAGGCGCTCGCCGCCGGACGCGCTCCGCTCTACTGGAGCTTCATCCGCCGGCCAGGCTCTGCTCGATCATCTCCCGGACCTGCGGAAACAGTCTCGCCTCGTCCAGCTGGAAGTTGAAGAACGAGGCGTTCCCGGGCGCCACGTCCACGAGCAGGGGCACGTCGGGCCGGTCCGTGACCGCGTCAGCCTCGATAAAGCGCAGTCGGCTCGGGGTCTCCATGGTGCGTGGCGCATCGTAGATATGCAGATCGCCGCGATGCAGCAGGTTGTCGCGGCTGCTGATCACCAGCCCGGTCTTGTTGCAGACCCAACGGTACTTCGCCAGGCTCGCGCCCCAGATCGAGACGAAGCAGCCGCAGCGATCGGCCCAGGCCAGGCTGATGGCTACCGGTCGACCGATGGTGTCGGCGATCGTGATCGGTCGGCCGTCGAAATGGCGACGCAGGTCGGCGGCGAGCGCGCGCTCGATGTCGATCGGCCGGCTGCGGGCGTACGACTCGGCGTGGCTCTCGATGAACTTTCCGGCCGCGTCGCCGCGAGCGTTGTGCCCGTCCAGGACGACGATCGCGCCCGGAAACTGCGTCATGATGAAACCGACGAGGTTCCTCAAGAAGCTGGTCAGGTCGACCAGGGTGCGGTTCTCCACGCGCAGCCCGAGCAGGATGACGGGCGCCGCGTGCTGCCCACCCGTGCACGCACGCGGCGCCTGTTCGATGCAGTCCTGCACCTCGCCGTAGAGGTCGCCGGCCCTGACCTGCTCCAGGATGCGCGTACGCAGCCTGCGGGAGACGTGCTCGCGCGTGACGCGCACGATCATGACGTCCTGCGCGTAGGCATATCGGATCATCGCCCGAACGTCTGCCAGATCTCGCAGCACGCGGTTCTCCAGGGCAGGGAACAGCTCGTCCAGGGCGCCGTACAACTCGATGCCGTCGGCCGCGTTGAGCACGATCCAATCCGGCAGCGAGGTGGCGCCGCCCGCGATCAGGTGGTCGATGCCGCTCAGCTCGTTCCACAGCTGATGACCGATGTGCACGCCCGGACGGCCGCGCAATACGCTGGCGAAGCGTCCGGCCCCGCGTCGCAGGTAGGGCACCAGCTGCTCCGCCCAGATGCAGGAATGGGTCACGAACCAGTACGGCAGGTGGCGCGCGATCTGATGTGCCACGGTGCGTGCCGTCTCGTCGCGGCTCACCATCAGGCCGAAGGACGGGAACCACATCCCGCAGATGCGCGCGAAGTGATCCGCCACCATGACGAAGAAGACGAGGCCGTGCCGCTCATCGGCGGAACGATAGGCGAAGTGGAAGTCGTCGAAGCAGAAGCTGCCCTGCGCGCGCAGGACCGTGCCGTCCACGGGGCTCGGCCACGTCAGGAAACCGTCCTCGAACGCGCGCGGCAGCCGATCCTGGAACTCGTCGGCCAGTCCGGCGAGGAGGTGGGTCCGGCTGATCGCGTGCCGGTTGTTCCCGTCATGGAACAGCAACGATGACGGCATCAGGTGCTGGGCAAGAAAGATGGCCGGCGGCCGCAGCAGCAGGTCCAGGCAGTTCACCGCGATCGCCCGCCTCGTGCTCTCGTTGAGGCCGAGGAAGGCGCGGCTCTCGTCGAGCAGGTCCGGCTCGCACTGCCGCAGCGTGGCGTGCAGCAGACGACCCAGGATCGGCACCGCCTTGTGGCGCAGCAGATCGATCAGTTCGGGCGTCAGCTGTTCGACGCTGTCCCCCATACGATGCATGCGCCAGTCCAGGAACCACGTCGCGGTTCGGCCATCGTCATGCAGCAGCTCGAGAAGGAACAGCGGCGCGAACCCCATGTACAGGTGCGACGCCCGCCAGCCCGGCAGGAAGCTTGGCACGACTTTCCCCTGCATCAGCAGCGGGACGGGCTCGCCGTCGAGGCGCAGGTGAAAGCCGCCATCCCGCACCAACAGCGGGTCGTGCAGGACCAGGGCGTCGGCGCGTGCGGACGCCACCGTGGATGGCCGGCCCAGCCTCGGTTTGGCCGCTGCCGGTACGCTCCCGGACCGCTTCGGCAGGCTCATGCGTCCCGGGATGCCATGGCGCGGCTGACGATGCCGAGCATGGCATCGAAGATCGCTTTCTCCTGGACGCGAAAATTGAAGAAGCGCGGCTGCCCCGGGCCAAGGTTCAACAGGATCGGCGCATCCGGCGGGTCATGGACCCAGGCGGGATCCGGGATGATCATCTCGGTCGGAGCCTCCATGTTCGCGGCCGTGTGGTCGGGACGGCGCAGAATGTTATCCCGGCTGGTGCGCGTGAGACGCCGGGCTTGTTCGCCACCCAGCGGAACTTGGCAGGGCATGCGCCCCAGATCGCGAAGAAACAGTCGCTGGTCGTAGCAGGGCGAGGCTGTCGCTCATCGGCTGTCCGATGGTGTCGAGGATGCGTATCTCGGCGTCGGAAAGCTGCTGGCGCAGCTGGAGCACCAGCCGTCGCTCCACCTGCGCCGGATGCTCCAGCGCGACCCCCTCACCGTGGCTCTCGGTCATGTCGCCGCCCGCGCCGACGCGCGTGGCCTGTCCGTCGAGGATCGCGATCGCGCCAGGAGAGTGCCCGCGATCCCGGTCAGCAGGCGCACCAGCAGGCCGGGGAGATCCTCGTGGGTCCGGTTCTCGACGCGCAGTCCGGTCATGACGACCGGCGCGCGTCAGCGGATCCCGCTGCATCGCCTGCAGGGCGTGCCGCCGCAACCGGTCGCGCTGTCGGGCGGAGACGCGTGGCTGGTGATCCGCACGATGCAGGCATTCGACCGGTAGCTGTAGTGGACCGCGGCGTCCGGGTCGGACAGACCGCGCAGCATGTGATCGGACCTTTCCGGAAACAGGGCATCGGCCGGGCCGTACAACTCCATGCCGACGCCCCCGCACGGTGCGATCGTCTCCGGCAGCTGCGCGCCGGGAGGTGCGTGCTCCACATGCTGCCGCATGCCACCCAGCTCGTTCCAGAGCTGGTGCGCCATGTGCGTCCAGAGAGGCGAGCGCATCAAGTTGACGGGCTGGGTGGCCCCGCGCGCGAGGTAGGGGATCAGCTCGAGGCCGTGCCTGCAGACGAGGTGGATCAGGGACGAAGCGATGTTGGTTCAAAATCCTCATCCCGAGCTCCGTCGCCGAGCAGAGCTGCAGGATCAGACAGGAGGGGAAACCATTGAACAAGGTCTGCGCCCCGTGACCGGTCATGAAGCCCCTGACGATCGGATCGCCGTTCTCGAGCAGCGGCTGGTAAACGCCGCGAACCGGTATCTTCCGATGTTGATCCGTGAAGATGGCTTCCCGGGTCAGGAGGGGGTCCGCCACCGTGGCCATGATCAATGAAGCCCCTCCTCATGCCGCGCCGGCCCATCAATTTCTATACCCATTTCGAATCGAGTCCAGCCCGCTCGACATGCGGCCGACCGGTATCAGTTCGATCCTGTCACTGACACGGCGAAGTCCCGCGGGGCCGCGATGACCCGTCTCAAGAATGGGACAAATCTCTTCCGAAGGATGCCAGCGGGAGACGGCGCATCGGCTTCGCGCGCCGCTAGAGCAGAACGGTTCTGAAACAGCCAATCTTCCTCTAGATCATTGTTCTCGCGCGTGATGGTGTAGGCGCTTGCAGCATCCGAGGCGCTCTTCGGGATGGACGCATGATCGAGACGGAGTCCTGCGTGTTCGCCTACAAGCACCTGATCACCGATCCCGTGTTCCAGTGCGATCGCCACTGGTATCTCCGCGTCGGCGACAGGAACGCCGTGATGCTCAAGCACCTGAGCGGTGCGCCGATCGAGTATTTTACCGGCAACTGGTTTCCAGTCTTCGTCTATACCGGGTTGCAGACCATGTACCTGCTCGCCTTGGAAGCCGACGGGATGCGGGCCACTTGGTTACTCTCTCCCGACGGCAGGCGGCTCGGCGACAAGATATCGGACCTGACGCCTGACCAGCACGAGCTGCTGCGCCGGGCGATCTCGTCGCGCGGCTCAGCATGCACGGATTGGCTGGTCGGCGACGGCATGCAGCTCGTCGAGCCGCTCCTGCTCCGCGACATACTGAACCTGGCCGCCCAACCGGCCAGCGGCGCCGCACCACGGGTCGCCGCGCCCGAGACCATCGCCATGCTGGGCGCGCCGCATCGACTGCGGCCGTATCTGCGATTTCGTCCGGGCGACCGGACCCTGCAGCTTCAGGAGGGCTGGGTCGCCCAGGACGGCGCATGTCGCGGCACCGGCTCGCTCAGCACCGCACGCGGCGAGGCGGTTCCTGCGGCCGCTCGCCATCTGCTGACGCTCTCGCTGCAGCCGCCGGAGTCGCGTCAGGACGCATCGGTCGAAATCACGATCGAGATCAATGGCCGCTTGGTCGGCCAGGCGCGCCTCGATCCGAAGTGGCAGGGTGAGGGAGCCGACCTCGCCTTCTGGCTCGCGCCGGAGCTGGTCAACGGCAAGCCGCTCGAGATCGCCTTCAGGCACTCGAGGGACTTCCTGCTGGAGTCGCTGAGGATCGAGCAGGATCGCGAGCTCGCCGACGAGCCCCTGACGCCCGAGGCAGTCATGTCGCGTTTCGAGAACATCGGCGACAACTGCGAGTTCGGGCTGGTGCAGCGGCACTTCAAGGTCAACCCGGTCGGGTTATTGCGTTTTGCCGGCCTGCGCACGCCACGCCGCCTGATCCGCTTCCTCGACGATAGGTTCGGGCGATTCGGCGAGCCGGGCAGCCTCGGAGTGCGCGTCATCGGAGGCGAATACTGGATCACCGACGAAGTGTACGGCCTCTCCTACCATACGTTCAGGTATCAGACCGAAGCGGCGGCGGCGGACGTGATACGCGAGAACGAGATCAAGGTTGGCTACCTTAAACGCAAGTTCGTCGAGGATCTCGAGGAGGGCGACAAGATCATGGTCTACAAGCGCGTCGTGACCGAAGACGTGCACGAGATCATCGCGCTGCACGCGGCGCTGAACAGTTTTGGTGCGGCCAACAAGCTGCTCTGGGTCACGCAGGCGGGTGGGCGGCACGCGCCAGGCGATGTCGAGTGGGTGGGCGACCGCCTCCTCAAGGGCTATGTCGGCACGATCTCGCTGACCAACGCGCATCACTACGACGCCGACATCTGGCTGCGGCTGTGCCGGAATGCGGTCGCCGCGTTCAGCGCGACGAGTTCCGGTAAGGCAACGAGGCTGGGCGGATAGGTATGTCATCCGCAGTGTGGCTCGGCGCAGATGAGTTCACGAGTTTGATCTTCAGGTTTAGATGACGTCCGACGGATCACGATAAAACTTATGAAGAAATAATTCGCAAGATCTGGCGCACTTTCGATCCCCTCGCGACATTTCTGAGAGATCTGTTCGCGGTGGACATGCAGGGCTGGAACTCTAGTCATCCCTATCTGGACGAAGAGATTGCGTCGGCGCGACCTTTCATCGTCGCCGAGATCGGCGTCTGGAAGGGTGGACCGATCATGACAATGGCACACCAGCTCATCGTGGGGGCATTGGCGCCAGAACGACTGGTTCAGATGGCTCTGCGTGGAGCACGGCCATCCTCAGCCTTGAAGCAAGTTCACGGCAAACGTCGTTGCAGCGGATGCGCAGGGCCGCTTCCCTCCCCTTCCCATCGACTCGATCAACGCGGCAAACCTGCTGAGGCGTCTGAACGTAAGGCCCGACATCGTCCACACCGATGGTGACCACGATCACCACGCGGTCAGCAGCGACTTGCAGCACTGGTGGGAGATCATGCCCGTGGGCGGCATCCTGATCAATGACGACTACTTCCCCGACGGGGCGTGGGCGGACGTCAAACGCGCAGTCGACGATTTTCTTCGTGTCCATCCGCATACCGGTTTCCGCCACGCGTCGGGAAAGTGCCGGGCGACCAAGACCTAGGCGCGGGCGCGCTACCACCGCGCCCAGATCCTGTTGGTCCTGTCGTAGATGAAGGTCAGCGGCATCGACGGGGACATGCCCGGCGGCGCGCCGATCACCCTGATCCCGGCGTGGCTCGGGTGCGGCGTGACGGTCAGGCTGGCGATGCTGCACTCCGAGGTGATGTGGCTGACCTGTCCCTGCGACGGATCCGCAGGCAGGTTCCACTCGAACGAAGCCAGCCTGCCGACGCAGTGCAGGATGCTCCCGTTCGATCCCGCCGGCGCGGTCGCACTGCGGCCATCGGCCGCGGCATCCTTGGTGCCGATGCTGCTGTCGCTCGGCGCGCGGAGAAGCAGCTTGCCCGAGGCCGAGGCCAGCACGGACAAGCCGTTCACGCTGTTCGCGGCGACCTGGTTGTAGCCTCCACTCCTGTCGATGATGTCGCCTGCGCCGTTCACCATGTTCCCGGTGATGCCGTTATACACGCTGCCTCCCCCGTCCAGCAGCACGTACGGTCCGTTGATGGTCGTGACGGTGTTGTCGTCGATCTTCACTGCCGACGAGTTGGTCAGGTGCACGAACTGCTCCGGGCCGTCGAAGGTCCCGCCGTTGCCGCCGTTGACGTTGTTGTGGTGGATGATGCTGGTGCCGGCGCCGTTCAGGTCGATGCAGGTCCACGGCGTCGAGTCGTGGCTCCCGTCGGGCCAGCGCCACAGCAGGCTGTCGCTCACGCTCACGCCGACGCCCGCAGCCTGGACGTCCTGCTTGATCGCGTTGACGTGGCTGTTGGTGATCTCGAGAAGCTCGGCAACATAGCGCGGATTGGCGAGCCCGTCGGTCCAGCTGACGCCGTAGTTGCCGGCGATCGCGAAGATGTTCGTCGCCAGCACGCCCTGGACGTAGCCGCTCACCAGGATGCCGATGTTGCCGCCCTGGAACTTGCTGTTCGAGATCGTCGTGTCGACCGCGTATCGCGCCTCGGCGCCCCTGATCACGAGGCCGTTCGAGTTCTCCGGCGGAAAGCCGGCCACCGTGTGGACATGGTCGATGACGGCGTTGTCGGTCGAGGTCAGGACGATGCCGTTCGCCCACGAACCGGGATAGCGGTCGCTCGTCGTATCGACGTCCCTCACCACGACGGCCCCTGAGCTCGCGCCCGTCTCCGTGATCGCGAGGCCGGCGTGTGCCGCAGCGTTCGAGCCGGTGCGATTGATCGTGAGGCCGGTGACGGATGCTGCCGAAGCGGTCCCGAGCGTGATCGCGACGCCGTCGGTGCCGGGCGCGAAGCTCAGGGTGGTGAGGCCGGCGCCGTCCCCCGCTAACGCTACGCCTCTCCCGGCGGGGGCGGTCAGCGTCAGGCTCGATTTCAGGTGGCAGGTGCCGCTCGGGATGTAGATCCTGGCGCCGGCACGACGCGCGGCCGAGGCGGCGGCGCCGGCCGCGCGCAGGAAGGCGGCGGAATCGTCGGTCGTGCCGTCGCACCGCGCGCCGTACTCGCGCACGTCGATGGTGTCCGGCCGCGCCGCCGCTTCAGCCGGCGCGCGACGAGAGGCCGTGGCGGCGGCGAGCAGGATGGCGATGCGCAGCATGGCCTTCCCGCCCGGGGCGGAGCCTGTCCGACATCGCCCGGACGTCGGCCGCTTCAGCTGCCGAAGCTGACGCCCGTGAGGCGTTAGGAGAGCGTCCACAGGCGGGTGCCGGTCGCGGGATCCGCGGCCTGCGGCATGATGCGCGACGCACCCGGGGCGCCGCGTGTCTCGCCGGGTCCGGTCGGACCGTAATAGCCTCCGCCTCTCGCCTGCGGCGCCATCGCCGCGTAGAGCGAGGGCAGAGCACCGTCGCGCGCCGACTGCGCCAGCA
Organism: uncultured Acetobacteraceae bacterium; assembly: GCA_964245725.1. Classification (GTDB taxonomy): domain Bacteria; phylum Pseudomonadota; class Alphaproteobacteria; order Acetobacterales; family Acetobacteraceae; genus Lichenicoccus. Next base: position 9,287 of record CAXTOC010000035.1, read on the forward strand.
GCCCGAAGCCAGCCGCCATCACCCGCTGCTTGAGCCCCGGCGCGCCGCTGCCGGTGCTGTTGGCGATGATGTCTGTGCGAGCCCAGCCAGGATGAGCCGCCAGGCTGATCAGGTTCCAGTGGTTCTGCACCGCGCGGCGCTGCAGCTCGATGGCGAAGATCAGCATGGCGAGCTTGCTGCGGCCGTACGCCTTGAACGGGCTATAGGTCCGTTCCAACTGCAGGTCGTCCAGCTCGAGGCTGGCGCGGCGATGCGCGAGACTGGCCACGTTGACCACGCGGCCGCCGCCCCCGGCCTTGTCGACGCCTCCCTTGCACAGCGCATCCTTCAGCCGCGCGGTCAGGGCGAAGTGACCGAGGTAGTTCACGCCGATCTGCCGCTCGAAGCCGTCCTCGGTCACCTCCCGGCTGGGCATCCCCATCACCCCGGCATTGTTGACCAGGATGTCGATCACGCCCTCATGCGCCGCGCTGACCGCGGTCGCGAAATGGGCCACCGAGGCGAGGCTGCCGAGGTCGAGCATCTCGAAGCGCGCCCGTGCAGCGGGAAGGCTGCGCTGCAGGCGGCTCAGCGCCTGTGCGCCCTTGCCGGCATTGCGCCCGGCGAGGATCGTGGTGGCGCCGCGTCGCGCCAGGCCCAGCGCGGTCTCATAGCCGAGGCCGCCGGTCGCTCCGGTGACGATCGCGACCTTGCCGTCGAGGCTGGGCGCATCGCCCAGGCTCCAGCCATCTTTCACTGCGGTGCCAGCCATGGGTTCCCTCATCTCTTGGCGGACAAACATTGATCGCCTCTGAGCGATTGCGCAAACTCCGGCCGGCCGGCCGCGCTATCGCAGCCGATGCCCGACGACAGCACCACTCGCGATATCGGCTACATGCGGCGTGCGATCGCGCTGGCCCAAGAAGGCCAGCGCACGCCGGGTGCCGCGCCGATCGGCTGCGTCATCGTGATGGACGGCCGCGTCGTCGCGGAGGGACACAACGAGGTCGCGCTGCGCCATGATCCGACCGCGCACGCCGAGATCGTGACGATACGGCGCGCCTGCGAGAGCCTGGGACGCGATGACCTGCGCGGCGCCACGCTGTACTCGACGCTGCAGCCGTGCGGCATGTGCAGCATGGCCAGCATCTGGACCAGCATTCGCCGGATCGTCTACGGCGCGGCGAGGCGGGACGTGCACCAGATGTATTTCGAGGATCGGCATCTCGACGTGCTGGACATCATCGACGACGCTTTTCGCAACGACATGAGCGCGCGAGGCGGCCTGCTCGCCGAAGAGTGCGCGGCTCTCTACTACAAGCCCGAGGATGAACCACCGCTCGTGCAGCAGACCAACCGCTGAGCCGCGGCGGGATCCCGCCTGACGGCACCCATTCGGCAGTAGCGGCTTATTAACCGATCTCAAGTAAGCATACGGTCCTCTTCTCGCAGAGTGCCGCGAATGCTTCGTATCGTCGGATGTGTCACGCAACAGCACGATCTGCGCCTCGTCGTCCTGGCGGCGTGCATCTGCGGCTTGGCGTGCTTCACGACCCTGAACCTCGTCTCGCGCGCGCAGGCGACCCAGGATGCGTCGTGGGCTTGGCTGGCCGCGGCCGCGGCGGTGTTCGGCTGTGGTGTGTGGTCGCTGCACTTCGTCGCGATGCTCGCCTTCATGCCTGGCATGCCGATCGCCTACGACATCGGGACGACGATGTGGTCTGCGTTGATCGCCGTGACCGGCACGCTGCTGGCCCTGTTGTGCTGGCGGCTGATACGGATCAGATGGCTCGGCCTGGGGCTCGGCGGCCTCCTGCTCGGGCTTGCCGTCGCGGGAATGCACTATTGCGGTGTCGCGGCGATGCGGCTGCCCGCAGGATACCGCCTCGATCACCAGCAGGTCCTGGCCTCGGTCCTGGTCGGCGTCGGCTTTGCAGCCCTGTCGCTCGCCCGCTCGGTCACGCTGACCTCGCTGTGGCGGCGCCTCGAGGTGTCCGGATGGCTCGGATCATGCGTCTGCGGCGTGCACTTCTCCGGCATGAGCGCGCTGAGCATCGGCCTCGGCCACCCGACGGCAGGGCAAGGTGCTGTCCTCGGATCAGGATCGCTCGCGGTCGCCGTCGGCTCGGTCAGCTTGGCGATCCTGGCGGTGAGCCTGGCGGCCACGCTGATGGAGCAGCACCTCTCGCAGCGCGCCGTGCTCGAGCTCAAGCGCATGAGGCTGCTGAGCGACATCTCCCAGGAGGTGCTGATCATCGAGCGCGGCGGCGTCGTCGTGCAGATCAACACTGCCGGCAGCCGCCTGTTTGGCATGCCGGTCGAGCGGCTCGTCGGCCGCGAGCTGCTGGATCTCGTCGCGCCAGCCGATCGCCTCACGGTGCTGAGATGCCTCCGCGAGATGCGCCAGGATGGCAGGCACGAGGAGATCCAGCTGCGCACCGCGACCGGCACCCCGATCGCAGTCGAGCTGTCCTGCAGCACGATCGACTACGAGGGCAGGGCCGCGACGGCGATCGCGTTTCGCGACCTGTCGGACCGCAAGCGCGACGAGGCGAGGATCCGTCATCTCGCGCATCACGATGCGCTGACCGACCTGCCCAATCGCTTCCTGCTGCAGGAGCGGCTGATCCACGCGCTGGATGCCGCCATGCGATCGAAAGCGGACGTGGCGCTGCTCTATATCGATCTTGACCGCTTCAAGCCGGTCAACGATCTGCTCGGTCATGGCGGTGGCGACGCGCTGCTGATCCAGGTGGCGAAGCGGTTGCAGGCGGAGCTGCGATCCACCGACACCCTCGCCCGGGTCGGCGGGGACGAATTCGTCATCGTGATGAATACCGACTGTGCGGCCGCCGCGGCGAGCGTCGCGCAACGGCTGATCGACTCGATTGGTCGGCCCTTCGACCTCGAGGGACATCAGGTCGAGATCGGGACCTCCATCGGGATCGCGCTCTGCACCGGAGAGTGCAACAGCCAGGATACGCTGATGCACGCCGCGGACACCGCGCTTTACCGCGCCAAGCAGGACGGGCGCGGCACGTTCCGCTTCTTCGAAGCCGCCATGGACGAGCGGCTGCAGGCCCGTCGACAGCTAGAGCAGGACCTGCGGCACGCGGTCGAACGTAGCGAGTTCGAGCTCTACTACCAACCCCTGGTCAGCTGCACGACGGACGAGGTGGAGGGTTACGAGGCCCTGCTGCGTTGGCATCACCCGAAACTCGGCCTGGTGCCGCCGATGGAGTTCATCCCGCTGGCCGAGGAGACGGGACTGATCGTGAAGATCAGTCGGTGGGTGCTCCATACCGCCTGCGAGGCAGCCGCGGGATGGGAGCGGCCGCACCGGGTCGCGGTAAACATCTCGCCGGTCCATTTCCGGCAGTCAGACCTGCCGCAGATGGTGTCCGAGACGCTCGCCAGCACCGGCCTGCTGCCGAGCCGGCTGGAGATCGAGGTCACCGAGGGCGTGCTGGTGGAGGATACGGCAAGGGCGATCGAGATCCTCTCCGCACTGCGCGCGCAGGGCGTGCGCATCGCGCTCGATGATTTTGGTACCGGCTACTCGAGCCTCAGCTACCTGCGCTCGTTCCGGTTCGACAAGCTGAAGATCGACAGGTCGTTCATCCAGGGCCTGGAGCATGGCGAGGAAGCGACGATGATCGTCCGCACGATCATCGGCCTCGCGCGCAATCTCGGCCTGTCGATCGTGGCCGAGGGTGTCGAGACCATGGCGCAGCTGGAGGTGGTGCGGGATCACAGGTGCGACCAGATGCAGGGCTACCTGCTGGGTCGTCCGAGGCCCATGCGCGGCCTGGCGGGGCGGCCACCATCGGAGATGCAGCGCCGCGAGGTCGGCATCCACGCCCTCGCGCCATGAGGCTGGCCGACCGGCGCGGCTTGGCTCACGATCCCGGGCCGCCGCGCTCCAGCAGATCGCGCGCCGTCGCCGCATCGGTGACGAAAGACGTGGCGTGGCCGCCGAGCAGGGTCGCGTGGATCGCGTCGGCCTTGTCGACGCCGCAGGCGACGCAGAGCCGGTCGGGGATGCGGTCGAGCTGCTCGACGGTCAGGCCGATCATCCTGTCGTCGAGCGCGTCGATCACCGCGCGTCCCGCGGCATCGATGAAGCGTCCCGCCAGCACGGCGGTGGCGCCGCGACGGAGATAGGGTGCGGCGTCCGCATACTCCACGTAGCCGCTCAGGAAGGCGGTGCTGGCCGGCTTGACGCTGCCGACGCCGAACACCAGCCGGTTGCAGGTCGCGAGGATGCGGAACTCCTCGCGCAGCGTCGGCTCGCGCATCAGCATGCGCTGCACCTGCGGCTGCGAGACCACGCCTGGGGCATGGATGTAGACGCAGCGGCCGCCGGTGCGGCTGGCGATGTTCGAGGTGCAGAGCTCGGCCGACATCTCGTAGGTGCCCACGAACGACCCCGTCACCTGGACCACCGAGAGCCCCGGCAGCGGCCTGGGCGGAAGCGCGTTGGCGAGCGCCAGCACGGTCAGGCCCCAGGACACGCCCAGCACGTCGTCGGTCCTCAGCCGCGAGGCGAGCAGCCGCGCCCCGACACGACCGACGCGCTGGTAATCCGGCTGGCGCCCACCATCGTCCGGCACCACCGCACAACCCTCGAGGCCGTAGCGCGCGGCGAGCCGGCGCGACAGCCGCACCGACTGCAGGTGGTCCGGCGACACCGCGATGCTGACCACGCCGCGCTCGCGTGCCTGCTGCAGCAGGTTGATCACGCTGCCGCGCGAGGTGCCGAACCGCCCGGCGATCTCCTCCTGGGTGAGGCCCTCCTCGTAGTAGAGCCACGCGGCCCACACCACCGGGTCGCCATCGAACTCGGTCGGCGTGGCACCGCCGGCCCGCCGGGTGCGGCCGCCACGCGAGTCCGGCATCTGTCCCCCTGAACTTTTGTCGGTCTCAATTGACATAAGTCGGACAATATCCTACGGCTGTCGTCAATCAGTACGGCCAGAAGGCCGCGACGTCCAAGGGAGCACGATGCTTGCAGAGCCTCTGGTCGGACGCCGAAGCGGAGCGGCTGGTGCGGCATTACGAGGCGCGGGGCGTGAGCCGCGACCTCGCGCTGCGCACCTACACGTCGCGCCTGCTCGGCCAGGTGCCGCGTCTGGTCATGCATGGCGGCGGCAACACCTCGGTCAAGACCCGCCTGCCGGACCTGTTCGGCGAGATGGTGGACGTGCTCTGCGTCAAGGGCAGCGGGCGCGACCTCGCCACGATCGAGCCGGACGGCCATCCGGCGGTGCGGCTGCAGCCGCTGTCGCGGCTTCGCGCGCTGGACCGGCTGTCCGACGAGGACATGGTCAACGCGCAGCGCCAGAACCTGCTCGACACGGCGGCTCCGAATCCGTCGGTGGAGACACTGCTGCACGCCTACCTGCCGCACAAGTTCATCGACCACACGCACTCCGTCACCTCGACGGCGATCGCCTGCCTGCCGGACGCGGACGCGGTCTGCCGGCGCATCTACGGCGACCGCGTCGGCTTCGTGCCGTACATCATGCCGGGTTTCGCGCTGGCCAAGGAGGCGGCCGACGTCTACGAGCGCGCGCCTCAGGTGCAGGGCCTTCTGCTCGGCAAGCACGGGATCTTCACCTTCGCCGACACGGCGCGCGACGCCTACGCGCTGATGATCGAATTCGTGACTCTGGCGGAGGAGTTCATCGCCGCGCACGGGCGCGAACCGGCATCGCTGCATCCGGCAGCACCGTCTCGAAGTCGGCGAGTGCCGCAGTGACGGTTCGGCATTCGGCGCAGATGAACGC
>CAXTOC010000036.1:0-14902 GCA_964245725.1 uncultured Acetobacteraceae bacterium
GCCTTCATCGCGTGCAACCACCGTGTGCAGGCAGCGCTCGCAGGCGGCCGCCCGCTCGACGAGCTGCTGACGGTGCTCGCCGCGCCCTTCGACGACCATCCCGGCCTGGAGGCCTACGCCGATCCGCCGCGACCGGAGGAAGTGGTGCACCAGACCTTCTGCGGCACCTGATCCGCCGCTCACATCCGTTCCGGCACCTCGATGCCGAGCAGCCACAGCCCGCGGGCCAGCACCGCCCGCGCCAGGGCGCACAGCGCCAGCCTGGACCCGCGCTGCTCCGGGTCGCTCGCCCCGAGCACCGGGCAGTCGGTGTAGAAACGGCTGAAGCCCTGGGCGAGCGCGAACACGTAGTCCGCGATCTCGTTCGGCGCCAGGTTGCGGCTGGCCGAGGCGACCACCTCGGGCAGTCGCGCGCACTCCAGCACCAGGGCGCGTTCGGCGGGCGCCACGATCCGGATCGCTCCGGGATGGGCTTCCTGCGCGGCGGCGCGTGCCAGGATGGAGCCGATGCGCACGCAGGCATACTGCACGTATGGTCCGGTGCGGCCCTCGAACGACACCAGCCGGTCGGCGTCGAAGACGTAGCCGGAGGTGCGGAACGAGGACAGGTCGGCGAACTTCACCGCGGCGAGCCCGACCAGACGGGCCAGCTGCTCGCGATCGGGCTTGGCGTCGTCCTGGGCACCGCCCTCGGCATCGCCTTGTGCCAGTCGCTCGCGCGCCTTGCCGATGGCGTCGCCGAGCAGGTCGGAGAGCTGTGCCACGCCGCCCTCGCGGGTCTTGTACGGCTTGCCGTCGGGTCCGTTGACGGTGCCGAAGCCGACATGCACCAGCTCGATGTTCCCGGCGAGGCCGGCCTTGCTGGCGGCGCGGAACACCTGCTCGAAATGCAGCGCCTGGCGCTGGTCCACCACGTAGAGGATGCGCGCCGGATCCTGGTCGCGCCGGCGCGCCACGATGGTGGCGAGGTCGGTGGTGGCGTACAGCGCGGCGCCGTCCGACTTCACCAGCAGCAGCGGCGGCATCGGCCGGGCCTCGCCGGGATCGGCCACGTCGATGATCAGCGCGCCCTCGCTCTCGGTGGCGACGCCGCGCGCGCGCAGGTCGTCGATCATCCCCGGGATCAGCGCCTGCACGTCGCTCTCGCCGAGCAGCAGGTCGAAGTGCGCGCCGAGAAGCGCGATGTCGTGCCGCTGGGCGGCGAGCGAGATGTCGCGCAGCCAGCGCCAGATCGACCGCGCCTCCGGCTCGCCCGACTGCAGCGCGGCGGTGGCGGCGCGGGCCTGCTCCATGCGCTCGGGATCCGCCCGACAGGCGGCGGCGGCCTCCGGGTAGAGCCTCTGCAGGTCCGCCATGTCGAGCGGGGGCAGGTGCGTGGCCGACAGCTCCGGCCAGCGCAGGCGGATCTCGGAGATCAGCATGCCCATCTGCAGGCCCCAGTCGCCGAGATGGATGTCGGAGATGGTGCGCACGCCCTGCACCTGCAGGATGCGGCGCAGGCTCTCGCCGATCACCAGGGCGCGCAGGTGGCCGACATGCAGCGGCTTGGCGACGTTTGGGCCGCCGAAATCGAGCATCACGGTGTCGTCGCGGCACCGGGCGATGCCGAGATCCGGCGCCTCCGCCTGGTCCGCGGCGCAGCTGGCCAGGAAGTGGTTGGACAGACGCAGGTTCAGGAAGCCCGGGCCGGCGACGCCGACCTCGCTGAACTCGGCGCGGCCGCGCAGCCGCCCCGCGACCTCGAGCGCGATGTCGCGCGGGTTGCGGCCGAGCGACTTGGCCAACGGCATGGCGCCGTTGCATTGCAGGTCGGCCAGCTCCGGACGCGCCGCGCGCGCCGCGCGCGCGGTGTCTGCCGGCAGGCCGCAGGCCGCAAACGCGCCGGCCAGCAGGCCGTCGACCCGATCGGTCAGCGAGGCCGTCATGCGGGTGCGGCGTCCGCCTCAGCGCGCCTTGAGCTCGGCCTCGAGTTGGGCGATGCGCTTGCGCACGCTCTCGCGCAGGCTGGCCGCGGTGTGCGGCTTCATCGCGCTCAGGGTCTCGCGCAGCTCGCGAAGCTGCTTCTGCTTCTCGACCGCGTTGCGCCGGATCGGCTGGTTGTCGGAGTGCTGTCCGTCGAAGGCGCGCATGGGCTGATCCTGTCGGGGTTGGTCGCGGGGTGATGCCGGGGCCGCCGGGCTCCCGGCATCGCTCAGGATTACGACGCCGTGACAGCGCTGAGAAGCCGCACCGCCTCGCCGGCGCCGGGATCCCGGGTGTTAGGGCTCAGGCGTTGGCGGCCAGGATGCCGGCGAGGGCGGAGAGCAGGGCGTCGAGCTGCGCCTCGGTGCCCACGGTGATGCGCAGGAACGCCGAGATGCGCGGCCGGGCGAAGTGCCGCACCAGGATGGCGCGCCGGCGCAGGGCTAGCGCGAGGGCGGCGCCCTCCCGGTCGGGGTGGCGGGCGAAGACGAAGTTGGCGCTGGAAGGCAGCAGCTCGAAGCCGAGCGCGGTCAGGCCGTCGCAAAGCCGCTCGCGGTTCTCGATGACGAGGCGCCGGCTCTGCTGGAACCAGGCTTCGTCCTCGATCGCGGCGACCGCGCCGGCCTGCGCCGGACGCCCGAGCGGGTAGGAGTTGAAGCTGTTCTTGACCCGGACCAGCGCCTCGATCAGCGATGCATCGCCGATCGCATAGCCGACCCGCAGCCCGGCCAGGGCGCGGGACTTCGACATCGACTGCACGACCAGCAGGTTCGGATGGATCGCGATCAGCGGGATCGCGGTCTCGGCGCCGAAATCCACGTAGGCCTCGTCCACCACCACCACCTGGTCGGGATGCTCGCGGAGCAGCATGGCGATCTCGTCGCGGGTCAGGGCGATGCCGGTCGGCGCGTTCGGGTTGGCGAGGATGATCGCGCCGCAGGGTCGCCGGTATGCCTCGGGACGCACGCGCATCGCCGCATCGAGCGGCACCGTCTGGTGGGCGATGCCGAACAGGCCGCAATAGACGGGATAGAAGCTGTAGGTGATGTCGGGGAACAGCAGCGGCAGCTCGTGCTTGAGCAGGCCCGCGAAGGCGTGCGCCAGCACCTCGTCGGAGCCGTTGCCGACGAAGACCTGCTCCGGCGCCACGCGGTGGTATCGGGCGAGGCTGCGGCGCAGCGCGCCCGAGTCCGGGTCCGGATAGAGGCGCAGCGTGTCGGTCGCCTCGGCGCGGATCGCCTCGAGCACGCGCGGCGAGGGGCCGAGCGGGCTCTCGTTGGTGTTGAGCTTGACCAGGCCCGCGAGTTGCGGCTGCTCGCCGGGGACGTACGGGATCAGCCCGTGCGCCAGGGCGCTCCAGAAGCGGCTCATCGATGCGTATCCATCCTCACAGGTCCAGCCCGGATCTCCTGCAGGGTGTGCGCACGCTGTCGCGAGGATGCAAGCCCGCCACGCAACCGGCAGGGCGGCGACGCGTCGCAGTGCACTGCAAGCAACAGGGTCGTGACGATGCTCGAGAAGATCCCTGCCGGCGTCGGCCGGGTCCTGAAGTCGGTGCGGCCCGGCATGCAGACGCTGGTCATCCACGACGAGGCGTTCAACGCGGTGCCGGACGTCATCGCGGTCACGTCGTCGGCGTTTCCCGCCGATGGCGACATCCCCCGGCGCTACACGGAGGACGGGGACAGGCTGTCGCCGCCGCTGGAGTGGATCGGGGTGCCGCCCGAGGCGCAGTCGCTGGTGCTGCTGGTCGAGGATGCGGACAGCCCCACCTTCAAGCCGCTGGTGCATGTCATCCTCGGCGACCTGCCGCCGGTGGATGCGCGGCTCGCCGAGGGCGCACTGCCGACCTCCGATACCGGCGAGGTGCGCTTCGGGATGGGGCGCAACTCGTTCCTGCACCGCAGCTGGCTACCGCCGGATCCGCCACGTGGGCACGGACCGCACCACTATGCCTTCCAGCTGTTCGCGCTGGACGAGGCGCCCAAGTTCGACAAGACGCCCGGCCGCTCCGCGATGGTCTCCGCCCTGCACGGGCACGTCATCGCCAAGGGGATTCTCATCGGCACCTACGAGCGCGCGTGACCCGCGACCGGGTGGTACCAGCGGTGCGGCCCTGCCCGGCAGGGCCGTAGGACAGCGGGCCGCCGCAAGCGCTTCCGCGGCCGCGCTCACCCTTCCACACGTATTCGCTTGTCGATCAAGAAATCGTTAGGTTTTGCATGCTCTACTGCCTGAGTGCAGCTTTGGGTTGACTGAGGCATGAGTATCTTCGCCGCTTTCGAGAGACGGCGCCTTTCGTTGCACGCCCGCGTCGTGACCTCGGTGCTCGCCTTCTGTCTGCTGCTGGTCGGGCTGGACGGCTGGCGCACCTGGCAGTTGCGCGAGATCACGATCGCCGCCGACCGGACCGAGACGGCCAACCTCGCGAGATCGCTCGCCCAGCACGCGCACGACACCGTGCAGACCGCCGATGCGGTGCTCGTCGATCTGCGGGAGCGGGTGGAGAGCGAGGGTCTCGCCCCGGACAAGGTGGCGCGCCTTGACCGGCTGATGCGCTACCGGGTCGACACCCTGCCGGCGCTGCACGGGCTGTTCGTCATCGACCAGCACGGCAGCAGGGTCGCGAGCGCACTGCCGGCCGGATATGCGGGCGTCAGCTACGTCGACCGCGCCTACTTCCAGTGGCACCGCACGCATGCGGATCGCGCCGCGCATATCGGTGATCCGGTCCGCAGCAAGACGGACGGAAGCTGGATCATCACCGTGACGCGCCGGATCGACGGCCGCGACGGCGGCTTCGCCGGCGTCGTGCTCGGAACCATCGCGGTCGACTACCTGCAACGCTTCTACGGCACCTTCGACGTCGGCAGGCAGGGCGTGATCGCGCTGGACGGGACCGACGGCATCGTCGTCGCCCGCACCAGCCGCGGCAGTTCGTCCACCGGCTCCAGCGTCGCGAGCGGCCCGGTGTTCCGCCGGCTGCTGCCGCGCGCCGACGCCGGAAGCTTCCGCACCGTCTCGCCGATCGACGGCATCCTGCGGCTGGGCAACTACCGGCGGGTGGAAGGCTATCCGCTGGTCGTCATCGTCGCCCACGGCCTCGACGAGGTGCTGACCGACTGGCGCTCGGACGGCTGGCTGCACCTCATTATCAGCGCCGGCGCGGCGCTGGCGCTCGGTCTCCTCGGCTGGCGCTTCGCCGGCGAGATCAGGATCCGCCAGCGCGCCACGCGGCGCTACCACCTGCTGGCCGAGAACTCCAGCGACACCATCGTCTGCGTCGGGCTGGACGGCCGGCAATCCTACGTCTCCCCCTCCTTCACCAGGCTGACCGGCTGGAGCGTGGCGGAAGGCATGGAGTATGAATTGCAGGGACTGATCCATCCCGAGGACCGCGAGGAGCTTCTCGCCGTCGGCGCCAGGCTGCGCGCCGGGGCGGTGCAGGCCACCGGCAGGCTGCGTCACCTGCGCAAGGACGGCAGCTATGTCTGGGTGGAGATCTGCATCCGCATGGTCGAGCGCCTCGGCGACGAGGGGATGCAGTTCGTCGCCAACATACGCGACATCACCGAGCGCAAGATCGCCGAGGACCAGATCATGGCGCTCAACCGCGAGCTCGCCGTGCTGGCCAACACCGACGGCCTGACCGGGCTCGCCAACAGACGTCGCTTCGACGAGGCGCTTGGCCAGGAATGGGACCGTGCGGCGCGCGAGCGCAAGCCGCTGTCGCTGCTGATGATCGATGTCGACCGGTTCAAGCTGTACAACGACCAGTACGGCCATCAGCGCGGCGACCAGTGCCTGCACGCGGTCGCAGCCGCCATCGCGGGCCTGGTGCACCGGCCGGGCGACCTCGCGGCGCGCTACGGCGGCGAGGAGATCGCGCTGCTGCTGCCGAGCACTTCAGCGGCCGGCGCGATCGAACTCGCAGCCCAGCTGTGCCGAGCGATCGAGGCGAAGGCGATCGCGCACGAGGCCAACATGCCCGGCCGGGTCGTCACCGTCAGCATCGGCGCCGCGACGATGTCCCCCACGACGGAGCATCCGGCGGGCGCCCGGGCCCTGATCGCCGCGGCCGACGCAGCGCTCTACGAGGCGAAGCGAGACGGCCGCAACCGGGCCGTGGCCGCGTCGGCGGCCGCATCGAGGCAGCGGGCGGACGAGGTTGTGCAGGACGCCGCGGACTGCGACACCGCGACGTCGCGCGCGGACGCCGCCTAGAGCTTGATCCGATCGCATGGACTCATGGATCAAGTTCTAGCCTATCGCTCTAGGCGCGCCCGAAGACCTCGGGGCGGATGGGGATGCGGCGCTACTCTCCGCCCTCGCGGCCCCAGAACACCACCCAGGTCTGGAAATCCTCGGAGAAGTTCTCGAACCGGTGCACGACTCCGGCTTCGACGAAGATGACGTCGTGCGGTGCGAAGCCGACGCGCTCGCCGTTCTTGACGATGTCTCCGCTGCCGCTGACGACGATGTACAGCTCGTCCTGGCGATGCGGCCCCTGGTGGTCCGTGCCCCGCGGTGCGTAGAGCCCGCACTTCAGGGTGCCGTGGCGCAGGACATAGTGGAAAGGCATGCCGTCCGGCTCGTCCGGAAGACTCGACCGGACCAGTTCATGGGCAAACGTCCACGCCCCGGTCACGCGCGCAGCCGCTCGATCAGCCCCTTGTGGCCCTGGCGCTCTGCCAGGGTGAGGGCGGTGTTGCCCTCGCCGTCGCGATGCCGCGGGTCGGCGCCGTGATCGAGCAGGTAGGCCGCCATCTGCTCGCGTCCGAACATGACCGCGAACATCAGCGGCGTGCGGCCGACATCGTTAGGTTGGTCCGCCGCGGCGCCGGCTTCGATCAGCAGGCGGGCCATCGCGAGGTCGCCCTTGAAGGCGACGCCGGCCAGGGCGGTGCTGCCCTTGTGGTCGGGCAGGTCCACGATCGCGCCGCGCCGCAGCAGCAGCGCGGCCGCGTCGCGGTGCCCGTTATAGGCGGCGAGGATCAGCGGCGTGTAGCCGCGCGCATCGCCGCCGTTCGGGTCGGCGCCGGCCTCGAGGAAGGCCTCCAGCAGGTCGGTCTGTCCGTCCCGTGCCGCGCCGAAGAACAGCGCCTCCACCTGCTCGTGGGTGAAGCCGGGCGGAAGCCCGGCGGCAGGCTGGGCGTCGCCGGCCTGATGGTGGTCGGTCATCCCGGCTGGCTCCTCGATCTGGACGGGGCAGCGAGGTCTACAGCATAGGAGGGCGCTCAGCGCCTGACCAGCACCGCCGCGGGCAGCAGGTCGAACAGCTCGGCCAACGGCACGTCGCGGCCGCCGATGACGGTGCGGCCGCCCAGGTCGCGCCATTCGCCCTCGGGCAGGGCGACGCCGCCGTCGTGCCAGCGCGGACCTGTCTCGCGCGCGCCCGGATAGGGCGCCACCAGTACCGCCACCTGCGCCTCGCCGTCGCCGCGCAGGAAGCCGAGCGCCTGGCCAGGCTCGCCGGTGACGGCGAGCGGCTCGTAGCCGCCGGTGGCGAACAGCGCCGGATGCTCCGCGCGCAGCTTCAGCAGCAGCATCGTGAGTGCCAGCTTGATGCGGCCGTCGGACCAGTTGACCAGGAGGTCGCGCAGCATCCCGTCGGGGTCGCGTTCCAGGGCCGGTCGCAGCGTCCGCAGCGCCTCGGCACGGATCTGGTAATCCACCGGCCGGCGATTATCCGGATCGACCAGGCTGAGGTCCCACATCTCGCACCCCTGGTAGATGTCCGGCATGCCCGGGACGGTGAGCTTGAGCACCAGCTGGATCAGGCTGTTCTGCACGCCCAGGCGTGCCACCCGCTGCACGAAGGGCAGGAAGCTGGCGAGGAAGCCGGCGCGCCCGGGATCGAGCGCCGCGCGGGCGAAGGACTGCATCGCCTCCTCGTAGGCCGCGTCGGGCGACGACCAGTTCGAGTGCAGCTTGCCCTCGCGCATCGACTTCTCGAGCGTGGTCCTGATGCGCTCGCCGTAGGCTTCGAGCCCGGCGGCGTCCGGGTTCTCCAGCAGCTCCACCGGCCAGGATCCGACCAGCAGCTGGTAGAGCAGGTACTCGTCGTTGCGGTCCGGCGGGACGTTGCTCTCGACCTCGCCCCCCCTTGCCTCGCCGCGTCGCGCCCGGATCAGGCGGCTCCAGCCCTGCACCTGGCGCGCCCACTCCTCGGGCATGTCGGCCAGCACGGCGAGCCGGGCGCGGGTATCCTCGCCGCGCTTTGTGTCGTGCGTCGAGGTGGCCAGCATGGCACCCGGCCAACGCCGCGCGCGCTGCGCGTTGGCCTTGTGGAAGGCGCCGGCGGTGATGCCGAAGCGTTCCGGCTCGCCGCCGACCTCGTTCAGGGCAACGAAGCGGTTGTAGCGGTAGAAGGCGGTGTCCTCGAGACCCTTGGCCATCACCGGGCCGCTATATTGCTGCAGCTTCATCGCCAGGCGCAGCACGCTGGTGCGGTTGAAGCCGCTCTTCGGCCGCGCGGTGAGCTTGCCCGACAGCAGGTCGTGCAGGAAGTCGAACACCGAGGGATCGATGTTGGGATCGTGGCGGCGCGCCTGCTTGAACGCCCAGGCGAGGTCGCGGCGGTCGGCGCTGTCCTCCTCGGAGTCGAACTCGACATAGGTGCGATAGACCGGAAAGCAGGCGACGATCTGCTTGATCGCCCGCTGCAGCACCGTCTTGGTGAAGTCCTGGGTCATCGGGTTCTGCCGCGCCACCCGCCCGGCATCGCGTCCGAGCACGTTCAGCTCCGACGCCATCTCGTTCTCCATGATGCCTATCTTGCAGTCATAGACGATGGTCGAGAACGGCGCGTGCAGCCCGCTGAAGTCGTGGTAGGTCGCGGTGAACGCCTCCTCCGCACCCGGGTTGACCAGCACGCCCAGCACCAGGTTGGTGAAGTCGTAGCCGGTGGTGCCCTCGACCTGCCAGTCCTCGCGCAGCGATTCGTGCGCGGCCAGGATCTTCTCGACGACGAGGTAGAACGGCTTGCCGACGGAGCTGCGCAGCGCGTCGATGTAGGCCCTCGGATCCAGCAGGCCGTCGATATGGTCGATGCGCAGCCCGTCGAGCGTGCCGTCCTCCAGCATCGGCAGGATCCGCGCGTGCGCGTGCCTGAACACCTCGGGCAGCTCCATGCGCATGCCGGCGAGGTCGTTGATGTTGAAGAACCGGCGGTAGTTGATGTCGTCACCGGCCACCCGGAAATCGGCGATGCGCCAGGATTGCAGCTGGATCAGCCCATCGAGCGCGCTCCAGTCCTGGTTCAGGGCAGCGATGCTGCGCTCCAATGCCTCGCGCGCCGCCGGATCGCCTCGGATCGCCGCGGCCAGCTCGCCCTTCAGCACCGCGGCGCGCTCGGCCATCTGCGGCCGCCACTGCGGCAGGTCGGAGAAGAAGTCGCTCAGCCGGTCGAGTGCGGGCTCGTCGTGGCCGAGGATGGCGCCGTAGTGCAGCGGGCAGATCGGCAGCTTGTGGCTCCGGTAGGCCCACACCGCGAGACTGCCCTCCTCGGCGTCGAACTCGACCTGGAGCTTGCCGCCCTTCAGCTCGACGCCGTACTGACCGCCCAGGAACGGGACCAGCAGCTTATCCTTGAGGTAGCGCCGATCCGGATCCCAGTCGATGTCGAACCAGCCGGCATGATCCGACTGCGGACCCCACTCCAGCACGTCGAGCCAGAGCGGGTTGTCCGCGCCGCCGACGCCCATGTGGTTGGGAACGAAGTCGAGGATCTGGCCGAGCCCGTGCTCGCGGAAGGCGGCGAGCATCGCCTGGAAGTCCGCCTCGGTGCCGAGTTCCGGGTTCAGCGCTAGGTGGTCGGTGATATCGTAGCCGTGGGTGCTGCCCGGACGCGCCTTCAGGTACGGCGAGGCGTAGACGTGGCTCACGCCGAGGCGCGACAGGTACGGCGCGAGCCTGGCCGCGTCGACGAAGCCGAAGCCGGCGTGGAACTGCAGGCGGTAGGTCGCGCGCGGCATCGGGTTGGAGAGGGTCATGGCGTCTCCAGGGACCAGCGCACCGACCACGCACCGAGGCCCGCAACGGTGTCGCCTTCCGACCAGATCGGCTGGCTGGCGGCGGACGGGATCTCGACCGGACGGTCCGACAGGTTTGCCGCGAGCACGAGGCTGCGGTCGCCACCGACCGGCCAGCTGACCCGCACGGCACCGGGGCCGTGCTGGCTGGCATTGCCGCCGCCGGTGATCAGCGGCAGCAACGGCACGATGTGCCGGCGTCGCGCCGCGATCAGGGCGGTGTAGGTGGCGAGGCGCTCGGCATCGACCGCCGACCAGTCCAGCTTCGCCGAGGTGAAGGTGCTCTCGGCCAGGGGATCGGGGATGCGGTCGCGTTGTGCGGGATCCTGGAACTCCGGAAACCGGGCGAACTCGGAGCGGCGACCGTTGCGCACCGCCTCGGCGAGCTCGCCTTCGAAGTCGCAGAAGAACGGGAACGGCTGCCCGGCGCCCCACTCCTCGCCCATGAAGATCATCGGCGTCTGCGGCAGCAGCAGGTAGATCGCGGCCAGGGCGCGCATCGTCTCCGGCTTGGCGGTCCGGCTCAGCCGATCGCCGAAGGCGCGATTGCCGATCTGGTCGTGGTTCTGGATGAAGGCGACGAACGCGCCGGGCGGCAGGTGGGCCGCCGGCTCGCCCCGGGTCGAGCCGCGATAGGGCATCACCTGGCCCTGGTAGGCGAAGCCTTCGGCGAGCGCGCGGGCCAGCAGCTCCGTGTTGGCGGCCTTGTCCGCGTCGCAGTAGTCGGCGTAGTAGCCGCTGCTCTCGCCGGTCGCCGCCACGTGCAGCACGTGGTGGATGTCGTCGTTCCACTGCGCCGTGAAATGCACCGGCTGGCGATCCCGACGGCTCAGGCGCTTGGGCTCGTTGTCCTCGTTCTCCAGCAGCAGGTGCACCGGCCGCTTCGAGGCGGCGCGCACCCGCTCGGAGAGCTCGTCCAGCAGGTGCTTCGGCCCCTCGTCGATGATCGCGTGCACGGCGTCGAAGCGCAGCCCGTCGAGATCGTACTCCTCGAGCCAGTACAGCGCGTTGTGGATGACGAACTCGCGCACCGGCCCGGCATGCTCGCCGTCGTAGTTGACCGCAGCGCCCCACGGGGTGTGATGTCGCTCGGTGAAGAAGGCCGGGGCGTAGACGGGAAGGTAGTTTCCCTCGGGCCCGAAATGATTATAGACGACGTCGAGCAGCACCGCGATGCCGCGTCGGTGCGCCGCCTCGATCAGCGCCTTGAAATCCTCCGGGCGGCCGTAGCTGGAGTCCGGCGCGTACGGCAGCACGCCGTCGTAACCCCAGTTGCGCCTGCCCGGGAAATCCCACACCGGCATGACCTCGATGCCGGTGACGCCGAGGCCCGCCAGATGGTCGAGCTTTTCGATCGCGGCGCGGAACGTGCCCTCCGGGGTGAAGGCGCCGAGATGCAGCTCGTACAGCACGATCTCGTCCCAGGGCCGCCCCGCCCACGTCGCCGTCCAGCCATAGGCGGCCGGATCGATCACCTCGCTCGGTCCCTGCACGTCCTGCGGCTGGAAGCGTGAGGCCGGGTCCGGCACCCGGGTGCCGTCGGGCAGCACGAAGCGATACAGCGTACCGGCACCCGCCGACGGTACGAGCAGTTCGTGCCAGCCTCCCGGCAGCGCGGTCATGGACTGGGCCTTGCCTTCGCCGGCGTCCTCCAGCAACAGCCCCACCGACGGGCAGCCGGGCGCCCAGAGCCGGAACCGCGTGCCGCCGCCCTCGAGCAGGGTCGCGCCGGCCGGGACGGCGTGGCTCCGCGCGTTCATTTGCCACCGTCGGGGAACAGCGCGAACAGCAGGAAGGAGCGGCCGGTGACGGCGTAGACGTCGCCGAACGAGAACCTGCGGTTCTCCTTCTTCTCCTCGGGCTCGGCCAGGTTGGTGTCGATCATCAGGGTCCAGCGCTGGTCCTCGCTGCCCTGGCTGGGCAAGGTGAACCCCACCAGGTCGTGCCAGGCGTTGTAGATCATCAGCAGCGTCACGTCCTCGCCGCGCCGCTTGATTCCGGTGGGCTGGGCGCGGCCGTCCAGCATCAGACCCACGCACTGCGCCGCGTCGTCCCAGTCGCTCTGCTGCATCTCGCCGCCGCCGGCGTTGACCCAGGTGAGCTCCTTGATGTCGAGCTCCTCGTTGTAGGCCTCGGTCAGGAAGCGGTTGCGCCGCAGGATCGGGAAGCGGCGGCGCAGGCTGGTGATGCGGGTGACGAAGTCGATCAGGGTGCGTCCCTTCTCCTGGACCTCCCAGTCGATCCAGGAGATGTCGCTGTCCTGGCAGTAGGCGTTGTTGTTGCCGCCCTGGGTGCGGCCGAACTCGTCGCCGGCGAGCAGCATCGGCGTGCCCTGGCTTAGCAGCAGCGTCGCCAGCATGTTGCGGATCTGGCGCGCGCGGACCCGGTTGACCTCCGGATCCTTGGTCGGACCCTCGACCCCGTAATTGAAGGAGCGGTTGTCCGACGACCCGTCGCGGCCCTCCTCGCCGTTGGCCTCGTTGTGCTTCTCGGCGTAGGTGACGACGTCGTTCAGCGTGAAGCCGTCGTGGGCGGTGATGAAGTTCACCGAGGCCCAGGGCTTGCGGCCCTCCCGGTTGAACTCCGATGGCGAGCCGAGCAGGCGCGGCGCGATCTCGGCGAAGCTCGAGGCACCCTTCCAGAAATCGCGCGTGGTGTCCCGGAACTTGTCGTTCCATTCGGCCCAGCCGGGCGGAAACTCGCCCACCTGGTAGCCGCCCGGTCCGCAATCCCAGGGTTCGGCGATCAGCTTGACGGTGCCCAGCACCGGATCCTGGCCGCATGCCTTGAGGAAGCCGGAGCGGTTGTCGAAGCCGTTCGGCTCGCGCGCCAGGATGGTGCCGAGATCGAAGCGGAAGCCGTCGACGTGGGTCTCCTCGGCCCAGTAGCGCAGGCTGTCGGTGACCATCTGGATCACCCGCGGGTGGCTCAGGTTGACCGTGTTCCCGGTGCCGGTGTCGTTGATGTAGTAGCGCTTCTGGTCGGGCAGCAGGCGATAGTACGAGGCGTTGTCGATGCCCTTGAAGGAGAGCGTCGGGCCGCGCTCGTTGCCCTCGGCGGTGTGGTTGTAGACCACGTCGAGGATCAGCTCGAGCCCGGCCTCGTGCACGCGGGCGACCATCTCCTTGAACTCGCGCAGCGACTGCTCGCGCTCGGCGGCGTAGCGCGGATCCGGCGCGAAGAAGCCGATCGTGTTGTAGCCCCAGTAGTTGGTCAGGCCGCGCTCGAGCAGCTGGCTGTCGTTGATGAAGCTGTGGATCGGCAGCAGCTCGATCGAGGTCACGCCGATCGACTTGATGTACTGCAGCACCTCGGGGGTGCCGAAGCCGGCGTAGGAGCCGCGCAGCTTCGGCGGCACCTTGGGATGCTTCTTGGTGTAGCCGCGGACATGCGCCTCGTAGAGCACCGTGTGGTCCCAGGCGATCGGGTTGCGCGCCGCCTGGCCCTGCCAGTCGAAGCCGGCATCGACGATCACCGACTTCGGCACGAAGGCGGCACTGTCGCGCTCGTCGAACGACAGGTCGTCGTCGGGATGGCCGATCGTGTAGCCGAAGATCGAATGGTCCCAGGTCAGCTCGCCGAAATGCGCGCGCGCGTAAGGGTCGAGCAGCAGCTTGTTCGGGTTGAAGCGGTGGCCGGCATCGGGCTCGTAGGGTCCGTGCACGCGATAGCCGTAGATCTGCGCCGGCCCGACATCCGGCAGCCAGCCGTGGAAGATCTGGTCGGTGTATTCCGGCAGCGCGATGCGCTCGATCTCGGTCTTGCCGCTGCTGTCGAACAGGCAGACCTCGACCTTGGTGGCGTTGGCCGAGAACAGCGCGAAGTTCACCCCCTTGCCGTCGGAGTGGGCGCCGATCGGGAACGGCTGGCCTTCGCGAACCCTGTGCTTCAATGCAGTCGCCACGATGCCACGCTCCCGATATCCATGCGGCACCAGAACCCGGGGCGCTCCGCGGGGTTCCGCGGCGGCGGTCACACTTGCCCCGGCGGGTCGAACTGGTCCGTCGGAAGGGGGATCTCGAGGTGGCGGCACTCGCCGAAGCCGAGCGTCACGAAGCTCGCCTCCGCCACCTGCTGCCCGCGACGCGCCTCGGCCAGCGCCCGCTCGGGCGCGTCGATCGCCTCGTCGGTGAGCTGGAAGGTCGCGAAATGCATGCCGATCGATCGCGCCGCCCCCAGCGTGCGGTGCGCGCGCACCGCCTCGGCCGGATCCATGTGCACCCGGCGCATCAGCGCGCGCGGCGCGTAGGCGCCGATCGGCAGCAGGGCGAGATCGGGCGCACCGAGGCGCTCGCGTATGCGCTGCCAGTGCGCGCCGTCGCCGCTGTCGCCGGCGAACAGCAGCCGCACGCCGCCGCTCTCGACCATGAACCCCGCCCACAGCGAGCGGCCGGCGTCACGCAAGCTGCGCGAGGAGAAGTGCCGTGCCGGCACCGCGGTGACCCGCGCGCCCGCCGGAGCGGCGAGAGACGTCGCCTGCCACCAGTCCAGCTCCTCGATCTCGAACCGGCCGGCCTTGCGGACGTGGACCGCGTTGCCCAGCGGCGTGATCACGCGGGGCGCGCCGCGTCGGTGCAGGGCGCGCAGGCTCGGCAGGTCCAGATGGTCGTAGTGGTTGTGCGACAGCAGCAGCAGGTCCGCCCGCGGCAGCTCGCGCAGCGACCGGCCGGCAGCGCGGACGCGCCTCGGGCCGGCCCAGGAGAGGGGCGAGGCGCGCTCGCTCCAGATCGGGTCGGTGAGGATGGTCAGGCCCGGCAGGCGGATCAGGAAGCTGGAGTGGCCGATGAAGGTGACGCTGACCTCTCCCGGCCCCGGCTCCCGCCAGGGGTCGCCCGCGGGCGGCGGATCGGTGATGCGCTCCGGCCAGGCGATCCGGGTGCCACCCAGGCGCCAGCGCAGCACGGCGA
>CAXTOC010000037.1:0-14758 GCA_964245725.1 uncultured Acetobacteraceae bacterium
GCACTGACCGTGGCTCCGGGGCCTCCCGGGGCGCCGCCCCACGCCGGCCGGTGCCAGCCGCCGCCGCGGTTCAGGCGGCTGAGATAGCGGCTGCTGCCGCCGTAGGGCGGTGCATAGGCCTCGCGCGGTCCGAGCGGCACCCAGCCGATGTCGCCGCGCCCCGAGGACAGGGAGGAGGCCAGCAGCCCCGCGCCCACGCCCACGATCGCGCCGGCGGCGATGAAGTCGACCAGCGCCGGCGCGTAGGCGGGCTGCTCGTCCACCGCCGCGCCGGGCTGATTCGGCACCCAGCACCAGCGCGACCCCAGCTGCGCCCAGCGCCCATAATGGAAGGGCGCGAAGCCCCAGGGCTCGTTGTCCACCCAGGTCCATCCCCAGGGTGCCACGTACGACCAGCTGCCGTCGCGATATGGCACCCAATCCGGAGCCACCTGGGGCGCCCAGACCTGGCCATACTGCGGATCCTGCTGCCAGGCGCCGTACTGCGCCAAGTCCTGCGCGCCGGTCATGCCCTGCACCGCCGCCGGTGCGGTGGCCGGCGCGCTGTCGCGTGCCAGCATCGCGGTGAGGAACGGGTCGTAGGACGGGAGCGGTTCGACGTCGCCCTGCACGTCCTGGGTACCGGTCGCGACCGCCATCTGTCCCTGGCCGGCGCGCAACGCCAGCGCGCCGCTGGTCAGCTGGGCCGCACCCCGCACCACCGCCACGCGGGTCGGTGTGGTGCTGTCTCCGGCGAGCACCTCGTACTCGCCGGCGACAGCGATCTGCACCGCCCCGCGTGGGGTGTCGATGGTGTAGGTCTCGCCCGGCTGCAGGTCGCGCAGATCGAGGAACAGCGCGCCCTGCGGCTCGGTGGCGAGCAACTGGCGGTCGTCCAGAGTGGCGACATCGAGCTCGGTGCTGTCGGCCAGCGTGATCACGCTGTCGCCGACCTGCAGGTCCGCCCGCGCCTGCGGCTGGGTCCAGAGCGCGTCGCCGGAGCTGAGCGGAAAGTTCAGCACCGCCGGCGTCCACTGCGTAGCGCCGACACCATGGGTCGAGACCGTTCCCTCGAGCCGGGCCAAGCGCCCGACCCGGGCGGGCGGATCGCCCGCCGGGGGCGCCACGGCGTCCTGGGCCCGCGCCGTCCCGGCCCCGAGGCAGCTCGAGATCAGCATGCCCGAGCCCGCCAGCAACCTGCTCAGCCGGAACACCCTCGATCGCTTATCCATCGGTCCGTCCGCCCATCCGCTCGTCGCCGCTGCACTGTCCGGGCGGATTAGGTTGAGAAGATGGCGAGGCGGCCGATCGTGCCGATCAGTGCGACTTGCCGCGTCCGGTCGCCTGCTGCAGCGCGTCGATGCGCTTGGAGGCTTCCGCCTTGTTCAGCGACGGGTCGAACTCTTCCCCCGCCTCCGCACTCAGCGTCTTGAGGTAGGATTGCTGCGCGCCGGTCATGCTCTCCTCGCCGGTCGCCCAATCATCCGGGTTCTTCTCGGTGTTCGACGGCAAGGCCTGCTCGTGCACCGGATCTTTGTCTTTTGTGGTCATGTCGGCTCAACGCAGGCGTTCTTGTTTGGTTCCTTGACTTCCGAGCGCGCGCTCAGAGCCTGCCGGGGATCCGGTGCCGGTAGCCCAGCGCCTCGGCGACGTGCGGCCGCCCGACCCTGTCGCACTGCGCCAAGTCGGCGATGGTGCGGGACACGCGGAGCGTGCGGGTGAAGCCGCGCGCCGATAGGCGCAGCCGCTCCGACGCCTTTTCAGCCAGCTCGCGGGCCTCGTCGGAGAGCTCGAGCTGCTCGAGTCCGGCCTCGGCGTTGCACAGGCCGTCCTGTCGCGCGTGCTGGCGCGCGCGACAGCACGCGACCCGGGCCGAGACGGTGCCGCTGCCCTCGCCGTCCTGCGCGCGCGCGATCTCGCGCGCCGGCACCGGCTGCACCTGCACGCACAGGTCGATGCGGTCGAGCATCGGGCCGCTGATCTTGCTCATGTACTCCTCGCCGCACTTCGGCGCCCGTCCGCATTCGCGGGTGGCGTCGCCGAGATGGCCGCAGCGGCAGGGGTTCATCGCCGCGACCAGCTGGAAGCGAGCCGGGTAGGTCACGTGGGCGGCGGCGCGCGCCACCGTGGTGCGGCCGGTCTCGATCGGCGCGCGCAGGGCTTCCAGGGATTGCCGCGGCAGTTCCGGCATCTCGTCCAGGAACAGCACACCGCGGTGGGCGAGGCTGACCTCCCCTGGTTTTGCGCGCGGGCCGCCGCCGATGATCGCCGCCTGGCTCGCCGAGTGATGCGGCTCGCGGAACGGCGGCCGCATCACCAGCTTGCCGTCGTGCAGCAGCCCGGCGACGCTGTGGATCGCGCTCACTTCCAGGGCCTCCGCCGCCGAGAGATCCGGGAGCAGCCCGGGCAAGCGTGCCGCGAGCATGGATTTTCCTGCACCCGGCGGCCCGATCAGCATCAGGCTGTGGCCGCCGGCGGCGCTGATCTCGATCGCGCGCTTGGCGGTCTCCATCCCCTTCACGTCGGCGAGATCCGGCGCCCGGCTGGGCCGCGCCAGGCCGGGCAGCTCCGGCGGGGTCAGCACCTGGGTGCCGCGGAAATGATTGACCAGGGAAAGCAGGTCCGGCGCCGCCAGCACCTCGATCTCCCCGCCCCAGGCCGCCTCGCCACCCTGCTGCGCGGCACAGACCAGCCCGAGCGACAGCGCGCTGGCACCGAGAGCTGCCGGCAACACGCCGGTCACGGGGTTGATCCGGCCATCGAGCGAGAGCTCGCCGATCGCCGCGTAGCCGGCCACCTCGTCGCGCGGCAGCACATCCATGGCCGAAAGCACGCCGAGCGCGATCGCGAGATCGAAATGGCTGCCTTCCTTCTGCAGGTCGGCCGGTGCGAGGTTGATCAGGATGCGCTTCGGCGGCAGCGCCAGGCTCATCGCCGTGAGTGCCGCACGCACACGCTCGCGCGCCTCCGCCACCGCCTTGTCCGCGAGCCCCACGATCAGGAAGGCCGGCAGGCCGTTGGAGATCTGCACCTGGACCTCCACCGGCACGGCGTCGATCCCCAGGAAGGCAAAGCTGCGGACGCGGGCGATCGACATGGGCAGGCTCCGGGAGCCGTCATGGCCCATCCGGAAGGGTGACCGCGTTTGCTTAAAGAAGGATTGACGGCGCGCGCGGGCGCGTCGGTTGTTCAATTCTGGACAGTGGCGCCCGACGCGGCGTTCAAAGAAAGGCCGGGCCCTGCCCGGACCCGCCAAAGGCGTGCGCCTTTGGAAACCGGTTTATTAAATGGATTCTCAAGGCCCGGCCTTGAGCGGGTCCAGGGCAGCGCCCTGGCCTTGCCTACCGCCGCTGATACAGCAGCCGCGCCCGGATCGTGCTGTCCAGCGAGCGCAGCGCCTCGAGGATCATTGTCGCGTCCTCGCGCTCGGCATCCGCCTCGACCACGACGTAGCCGATCTCGGCGTCGGTCTCGAGATACTGGGCGGCGATGTTGATGCCGGCAGACGAGAAGATGTCGTTGATCTTGCCCAGGATGCCCGGGACGTTGTGATGCACGTGCATGAAGCGGGTGCCGCGCGGGCGCGCCGGAAGCTGCACCTCGGGGAAGTTGACGGCTCCCAGCGTGGCACCGACATCGCTGTAGGCGATCAGCTTGCGCGCCACCTCGACGCCGATGCGATCCTGGGCTTCCGCCGTCGAGCCGCCGATGTGCGGGGTCAGGATCACGTTGTCGAGGCCCTGCAGCGGCGTCGTGAAGCGCTCGGCGTTGCTGCTCGGCTCGTCGGGGAACACGTCGATCGCGGCACCCAGCAGGTGGCCCGCGCGCAGCGCGTCGGCGAGTGCGGCGAGATCCACCACCTGGCCGCGCGCGTTGTTGAGCAGGAAGCTGCCCGGCTTCATCCGGGCGATCTGCGCGGCGCCGATCAGGTCGCGGGTGTCGGGCGTCTGCGGCACGTGCAGGCTGACCACGTCGCTCTGCGCCAGCAGCGCGTCCAGGGTGGCGGCGGCACCGGCGTTGCCGTGTCCCAGCTTGTCGATCACGTCGTGGTAGATGACGCGCATGCCGAGCGCCTCGGCCAGCACCGAGAGCTGGCTGCCGATGCTGCCGTAGCCGACGATGCCCAGCGTCTTGCCGCGCACCTCCCAGCTGTCGGCGCTCGACTTGTCCCAGACCCCGTCATGGGCTGCGGTCGATTTCGGGAAGATGCGCCGCATCAGCATGATGATCTCGCCGATCACCAGCTCGGCCACCGAGCGCGTGTTGCTGTACGGCGCGTTGAACACCGGGATGCCGTGCGCGCGGGCCTCGCCTAGGGCGACCTGGTTGGTGCCGATGCAGAAGCAGCCGACCGCGATCAGCTTGCGCGCCGCCTCGATCGTCTGCGGCGTGAGCTGGGTGCGCGAGCGGATGCCGAGCACGTGCACGCCCTCGAGCGCGTCGCGCAGCGCCTCGCCTTCCAGGGCGCCGGGCAGGCGGGTGATGTTGGAATAGCCGGACGCCACCAGCAGCCCGACGGCGCTCTCGTGCACGCCCTCCAGCAGCAGGATCCTGATCCGGTCCTTGGGCAGCGAGAGCTCGCTCGGCATCGATCATCCCGTTCCTGCTGCCCGGTGGCAGGGCCTCACCGCCTGGGTAGCCGAGTGCGGGTCAGCTTTCCAGCGTGTCGGCGGGTATGGCTGCCATCCGCTCAGACCGGCTCGCCCGAGGCGGCCGCGCCCGCCAGCGCCTCGACGGCCGGCGCCAGCAGCCTCGGGTCGCCGACCGCGAGCACGGTGCCGTCGCCGTCCTGGCGCAGCGGGCGCCCCTGCCAGTCGGTGACGCGGCCGCCGGCGCCCTCGACCACCGGAACCAGCGCCGCCCAGTCCCACGGCTTCATGCCGCACTCGGCGATCACGTCGAGCTGGCCCAGCGCCATCAGCCCATAGGCGTAGCAGTCCCCGCCCCAGGAGGCGCGCCGCACCGACGATCGCAGGCCGCGCCAGCGCGCCTCGAACGGCGGCTGCAGCATCTCCGGGGCGGTGCAGGACAGCTCGGCGCGGGCGAGCTCGGCGCAGGCGCGGCTGCGCGCGGTGCCGGGCAGGATCGCCGAGAGGAATTGGGTCGGCTGGCCGGCGCGCCCAATCCACCGCTCGCGGGTGATCGGCTGGTCGATCACGCCCAGTCTCGGCGCCCCGTCCCGCAGCAGCGCCACCAGCACGCCGAAGCTGGGCCGGCCGGTGATGAAGGCGCGTGTGCCGTCCAGCGGGTCGAGCACCCAGCGCCAGCGCGCGTGCGGCCGCTCCAGCCCGAACTCCTCGCCGAGGATGCCGTGCTCCGGCAGGCGTTCGGAGAGCACCGCGCGCATCGCCCGCTCGGCGCTGCGGTCGGCGATGGTGACCGGGCTGTCGTCGGCCTTGTCGGCGGCGTCGAGCGGCATCCGGAAGAACGGACGGATGACGCAGCCGGCCACGTCCGCCGCCGCGATGGCCGCCGCCATCCAGTCGTCCGGCAGAGGCAGGTCCGGCGGCGACGCGTCTATTTGCCGGCCGCCTTCTGGTTGCTGGCCGCCTTCTGTCCGGCCGCATCCGCGCCGCCGGGTCCGCTGCCGGGAAGCGGTGCGGGGTTGGGTGCCAGGCTGCGCAGGTAGGCGACCACGGCGGCACGCTGCTTCTCGCTGGGGATGCCGGCGAAGCTCATCTTGGTGCCGGGCGCGTAGCCCTTGGGATCGACCAGCCAGGCGTTGAGGTTGTCGTAGGTCCAGGCGGCGTGCTTGGCCTTCAGCGCCGCCGAGTAGCTGTAGCTCCCGCTCATCGCGATCGCCTTGTTGACGGTGCCGTACAGGTTCGGCCCGACCATGTTCGAGCCGCCCTGGTCGAAGCTGTGGCAGGCGCCGCAGTAGCGCTGCGAGGCCTGCTGGCCGACGCCCACGTCGGCGGTGCGCACCAGGTCGACGAAGGTGGGTCCGGAGGCCGCGGCCGAGGGTGCGCAGGTAGTCGACCACGTCGGCGCGCTGCTTGTCGCTGTTGATGCCGGCGAACGCCATCTTGGTGCCGGCGGCGTAGCCCTTGGGGTCCTTGAGCCAGGCGCTCATCTCCTCGAAGCTCCACTTGCCCTTGTGCGCCTTCAGCGAGGTGGAGAATTCGTAGCCCGCGGTCTCGGCGATCGGCGCGCCGATCACGTTGTACAGGTTGGGGCCGACCAGGGTGGCGCCTCCCTTGGTGAAGCTGTGGCACGACGCGCACTGCCGCGCCGCGTCGTCGCCGCCGCGGGCGGGATCCGCACTCGCCAGCAGCGCCGCGATCGGCACCTGCCTGGGACCGGCGGGCACGCCTTCGGGCAGGGCGCTGGCGATGACGAAGGCCGGTTTCTCGGGGTGTTCGGAGTGGATCAGCTTGCTCCCGAGCACGCCGCCCAGGCCGAAGACGATGCCGGCCGTGAGGAACGCGGCCATGATCTTGTTCAGTTCGGTGCTGTCCATGCCGTCCAGCCGATCCTTTGCCGCTCTCGCCGGATGCGTTTCCGGCTGTCCTTCGGTGCACCCCGCGAGGGCCACGGTTGCGCTGTCCGCGACACGTTCCTAAGGTGCGGCCGTTCCGATGTGAAGCCTGACCGGGCGGCAATCGTGCCGCAGCCCGCACAGCCGAGCCGCCGCTGACTTGATGAACCCACTGGTGCTGATCCCCGCCCGGATGGCCTCCACGCGCCTGCCGGGCAAGCCGCTTGCCGACATCGCCGGCCGCCCGATGATCCTGCACGTGCTGGAGCGCGCCCACCGCGCCGCGATCGGACCGGTGGCGGTGGCCGCTTGCGACGCCGAGGTGGCGGCGGTGGTGCGCGCCGCCGGCGGTCGGGTGGTGATGACGCCGCCCGAGCTTCCCTCCGGGTCGGACCGGGTGCACGCGGCGGCGCGGCTGCTCGATCCCGACGGCTCCCACGACGTGATCATCAACCTGCAGGGCGACCTGCCCGGAATGCCGCCCGGAGACCTGCAGACGGTGCTGACGCCGCTGGACGATCCCGGCCTCGACCCGGGATTCGACATCGCGACCCTGGTGACGCCGATCACCGCGCCGCTGGAGGCCGCGGCCGCTTCCGTGGTCAAGGCGGCCTGCGCCTTCGCGCCCGGCGCCACGAGTGCCGCGGTGCTGTACTTCTCGCGTGCCGCGATCCCGTGGGGCGACGGGCCGCTGTGGCACCATGTCGGCGTGTACGCGTACCGGCGTGCGGCACTCGCCCGCTTCGTCGCCCTGCCGGAGAGCGCGCTGGAGCGGCGCGAGAAGCTGGAGCAGCTTCGCGCCCTGGAGGCGGGCCTGCGGATCGGTGCGGCGCGCGTGCCGGAGGCGCCGTTCGGCGTGGACACGCCGGCCGATCTCGAGCGCGCCCGCGACCGGCTGGGGCGCCTCGCGTGAGCCGCATCGCCTTCCAGGGCGAGCGCGGCGCCTACTCCGACCTCGCCTGCCGCACCGCCTATCCAGGCTGGGAGACGGTGCCGTGCGACACCTTCGCCACCGCGATCGAGACCGTGCATGACGGCGGCGCCGCGCTCGCCATGCTGGCCTGCGAGAACAGCCTCGCCGGGCGGGTGCCCGACATCCACGCGCTGCTGCCCGGCGCCGGGCTGCACATCGTGGGCGAGCACTTCCAGCGCGTGGAGCACTGCCTGATCGGGCTGCCGGGGACGTCGGTGGCCGAGCTCAGGCGCCTGCACACCCATCCGGTGGCGATGAGCCAGGTGCGCCGCCTGATCCGCGAGCTCGGGCTCGTCCCGGTGATCGAGGCGGACACCGCGGGTGCCGCGGCGCTGGTCGCCAGGTGGGGCCGCAGGGAGGAGGCCGCGGTGGCCTCGTCGCTGGCCGCCGAGCTGAACGGGCTGCAGATCCTGCGCCGCAACGTCGAGGACGCCGCGCACAACACCACGCGCTTCTACGTCGCCGCGTGCGAGCCGCGGACGGTGGCGCCGGGGACGCCGGGCACGATGACGACGATCCTGTTCCGGGTGCGCAACGTGCCCGCGGCGCTCTTCAAGGCGATGGGCGGCTTCGCCACCAACGGGGTCAACATGACGCGGCTGGAGAGCTACATGCTCGACGGCGCCTTCACCGCGACCCAGTTCATGGCCGACGTGGATGGCCATCCTGACGACCCCGGGCCGCGGCGCGCACTCGACGAGCTGCGCTTCTTCTCCGACGAGACGCGCATCCTCGGCGTCTACCCGCGATCGTCGTTCCGCGACCGCGCCGAGCAGGCTTGAGCCGGCCTCCCGCGCGTCACGGAAGCACGAACAGCACCTCGCGCCTGCGGAAATCGATCGACACGCTGCGAAAGGCGTGCAGCACGTCCATGCCCAGCAGCAGCGCCGGCCGGTCGTCGAGGCCGAACTGGGTGAAGGTGTGCAGGCTGGCATAGGCGACCGGCGCGTGCTGGATGGTGACCTCGCCGAGACGGATCTCGGGCATCTCGTCGAGCTCCGCCAAGGTCTGCTTGCCGGTCACGCTGATCAGCCGCTCCACCGGCAGCCTGGCGCCGCCTCCGGCATCGAAGCGCATCAGCCGGCGCAGGGCGTCGTTGCCGATCGTGTTCTGCGCCCCGGAGTCCAGGATCACGAAGATCGGCCTGGTCTGGCTCTCCGCATCGACCAGCACCAGCTGGCCGAAGCGCCTGCGTCCCTGGACGATGGTGGCGTTGGCGGCGAAGTCGTCCGCCTCGCCGGACGGCGCGACCAGCAGACGCCGTGCCTTGAAGTCCAGCACCACGTGCTGGCCGCGCAGGCTGTCGATGCCGAGCATGCCGTCGGCGCCGAGATCGCTCGCCGGAAGCACGGGCGCTTCCACGGCCCGGATCTGCCGGCGGCCGACATCGAGGCGGTCGATCAGCACGGTGTCGACGCGCTCGCGGACCAGCGCGTCGTCGAGCGCCACCTGGGGTCCCGCCGGAAGCTTCAGGGTCGTCGCCAGCTCGCGCGAGATCACCGAGCGGTTGGCGCCGGTGTCGACCACGAACGGATAGGGCCCGTGGCCATCGATCATCACCGGGACGGTCAGCCGCGCCGAGCGGTCCTCGGCGGTCGCAAGAGATTCCGCACCCGGACGAGCGGAGGAGAGCCGGTTCTCGCTCAGCTGCGCGGGTGCCGGATCCGGACCCGCGGCGGCGAGACCCAGCAGGAGGCCGAGTGCGCCGACCCGAAATCGACAGGATGTGCCCATCGGTCAGTCTCCCGGCAGAGGATTAGCATCGCGGGCCGGGACCGACCAGCCCGGCGGGCTATCGCATCTCCGGCGGAGCCGCTATCGTTTCGAAGACACAATGGAATGCCGCCGATGCCAATACCGCGCCAGTGCCATCCTGCCTCTCCGTCGCGCGGGGCGCTCCGGTGATCGGTGCCCTGAAGCTCGCGAACGAGGACGAGAGGCTCACGGCGCTGGAGCGCTACCAGATCATGGACACGCACTCCGAACAGGCCTTCGACGCCCTGACCCGTATCGCCGCGACCGTCTGCGACGTGCCGATCGCCATCATCACCCTGCTCGACGGCGAGCGCCAATGGTTCAAGTCCGTGATCGGGCTGGACCAGAGCGAGACTCCGCGCGAGATCTCGTTCTGCGCCCACGCGATCCGTGCGGCCGACATCCTCGAAGTGCCCGACGCCGCCTGCGACGAGAGGTTCGCCGACAATCCGCTCGTGATCGGCACTCCCGGCATCCGCTTCTATGCCGGCGCCCCGCTGATGACGCCCGACAAGCTGGCGCTCGGCTCGCTGTGCGTCATCGACCAGAAGCCGCGCCAGCTCAGCAACCGGCAGCGGGCAATCCTGACCGAGCTGTCCCAGGGCGTCATGCACCTCCTGGCAGCCCGGCGCGCCGGCATCGAGATCACGTCGCGCCTCGACGAGGCCAACCGCCTGCTGGTGATGGGCGAGGAGAGCGCGCGTCTCGGCCACTGGCACTTGGACAGCGCGACGCGCGAGCTGTTCTGGTCGAACGAGGTCTACCGCATCCACGGTCGCCCGCTGGCCGCCGGGCCGCCGCGCCTGGATGCCGCCATCGAGTGCTACCACCCCGAGGATCGCCCGAGTATCGCGGCACTGCTCGAGGAGACGATGCGCTCCGGCGCCGGCCAGAGCTGCGAGGCGCGGCTGGTCCAGCCCGACGGCGCGCTGCGCGACGTCTCGGTCTGGGCGGAGGCGAGACGCGGCCCCGGCGGCGTGATCATCGGCGTGTTCGGGGTGTTCCAGGACATCACCGAACGCAAGCAGGTCGAGCGCGAACAGGTCAGGCTGCGTCAGCAGGCGGAGCGCGTCAGCCATGCCAAGTCCGAGTTCCTGGCCACCATGAGCCACGAGATCCGGACGCCGATGAACGGCATCCTGGGGATGAACGCCCTGCTCCTCGAGACCAGCCTGACCGGGCCGCAGCGCAAGCTCGCACAGGCGACGCAGGATTGCGGCGACGCGCTGCTCACCATCCTCGACGACATCCTGGACGTCTCGAAGCTGGAGGCCGGCAAGCTCACCCTGGAGGAGGCGGAGTTCGACCTCGCCACGCTGGTGGAGCGCGCGCTCGAGCTGTCCGCCGTCGCCGCGAGGCAGAAATCCCTGTCGCTGCGCGCCGACATCACCGTCGGCGGCAGGTTCCGCGGCGATCCGACGCGCATACGCCAGGTCCTGCTGAACCTCGCCTCCAACGCCGTGAAGTTCACCGAGGCGGGCGAGGTCACGATCGTGGTCAGCGGCGTGGATCTCGATCCCGCCCACGCCCGCATCCGGATCGAGGTGCGCGACACCGGGATCGGCATCGGCGAGGCGGCGAAGGGCAAGCTGTTCGCCTCGTTCGAGCAGGCCGACACGTCGATCAGCCGGCGTTTCGGGGGCACCGGGCTGGGGCTGAGCATCTGCAAGCGGCTGGTCACCCTGATGGGAGGACGGATCGACGTCGCGGATCGGCCCGGCGGCGGCAGCGTGTTCTGGTTCGAGCTGCCGCTCCGGCGGGCCGACCCCACGGCAATGCCCGATCGTGCCGAGGTGCAGACCCCCAGGGACGTCGTGCACGGCGGCGCTCCGACGGGTCGCATCCTGCTCGCCGAGGACAACGCGGTGAACATCGAACTCGCGACGACGATCCTGGAGCAGGCCGGCTACAGCGTGGAGGTGGCGCTCGACGGGCTCCAGGCGGTCGAGGCGTTCCGCCGGGACGCCTACGACTTGGTGCTGATGGACATGCGCATGCCCAACCTTGACGGACCGGCGGCGGCACGCGAGATGCGAGCCGTCGAGACAGGTCCCGGACGGGTGCCGATCCTGGCGCTGACGGCGAACGCGATGCAGCAGGACCGGCTGGCCTGCATGCAGGCCGGCATGGATGACGTGGTCGCCAAGCCGGTCGATCCGCATACGCTGCGCCGGACCGTCGCGCGCTGGGTGCGCGGCGCCGGCGACCCTGACGCGCCTGTCGAGCCGTCGGCACTCGCGCCGCCGGCGGTGGTTGAGCCCGACGTGGTGCGGTCGCTTCGCGCAGCCATGCCGGACGGCAAGTTCATCCCGCTGCTGCGTCGCTACCTGCTCGACACCGACGCGCAGTGTCGGGAGCTTCAACGCGATGCATCGGCGGGAGCGTTCGAGGCGATCGGCTTCGGAGCGCACGCGATGATCGCGCCGGCGGGATATGTCGGGGCGAGACAGGTCGAAGCGCTCGCCGCTCGCCTGGAGGCAGCCTGCGCGACGCGGGACCGCCGGGCCGTCGAGGCCCTGATCCGGACCCTGGTCGATGCGTCCGCGGCGGCGTCGTCGATGCTGCACGAGATGCTCGAGCCGACCGGCGCGGCCGGTGCTGACGCCAATGCGGCGCCGGTGCGCCAGCGGCTTCAGGCGGTCCCAGGATCGACCGCCGCAGCCTCGACCGCCGCAACCCCGATCGCGCCGATGGTGGCGCCGTCCGCCACCACCGGCAGGCCGCCGGCCCATCCGACGATCCGCGAATCACGGTAGAAGCCGGCGCTGACGCCGCGCGCGGGATCGCGCAGCGCATCGCCGACGGTATGCGAGGGCCGGCGCAGGCGCGCCGCGGTGTAGGCCTTGTTGATCGCGACCCGGATCGCGCTCACCGGCGCCGCGTCGAGCCGCAGCAGGGCGACCAGCTCGCCCTGCGCGTCACAGACCGAGACCACCGCGGCATCGCGGCGCTGCTCAAGTGCAGCACCGACCGCCTCGATGGCGCGCATCGCCTCCCGGTGGCCGAGCATCCGGATCATCGGCACGGACAGCCTCCGCGTGCTGTTCAGGCGGCCGCTTCGGGATCGCGCGCCGTCGGCACCCCCGCCGCCGCGCGCCAGATATCGAGGGTGCGCATGTTGCCCAGGCTGTCGACCGTGGTCATGCCCGGCCAGGCGGCCTCGCGCCGACCGATCGCCGCCGCCGCCGCGTCCGCCTCGATGGCGTAGAGCCAGTCCCCGGCCTCGACCACGACCTCCTCGACGTCGCCGTCCGGCCGGCGCAGGTCGCGCAGCGTGAGGCTGGAGCGGCCGCCCTGGCGACCGCTGCAGAACCAGCGCGAGGCCAGCTCGAGCTGGCGCTCGGTGCCGGTGATCCGCACCACGTTCTCCTGCGCCAGCGACACGCTCACCGAGAGCTGCGCGAGGATGCCGCCGCGAAAGCCGAGGGTGGCGACCGACACCTCGTCGACCAGGCTGGTGCCGATCCGGGCCGCGGCCTGCACCGTCTGGGGATCGGGGAACGGCAGGTCGTGCGCGACGCCGGCGACCAGGCGCGCCATCGAGGCAGAGTAGCCGCCGACGTCGAGGATGCCGCTGCCGCCGAGCCCGGCGTCGAAGTAGCGCGAGCTCGCATCGAACGGCTTGTGGTAGCCGAAGCTCGCCTGGATCAGCCGCGGCTCGCCGATGGCGCCGGAGCGCAGCAGCGCCACCAGCTTCGCGGTCTGCGGATGCACCCGGTACATGAAGGCTTCCATCAGCAGCACATCGTGGCGACGCGCCGCCTCGATCGCGCCGCTCGCCTCCACGGCATCCATGGCGATCGGCTTCTCGCAGAGGATGTGCTTGCCGGCCGCTGCCGCGCGACGGGTGAGGGCGGCGTGCGTCGGATGCGGGGTGGCGATGTAGACTGCCTGCACCTCGGGATCGGCAAGCAGGGCGTCCGCGCCGTGATGCAGCCGGGCACCCGAGAACTCCGGCCCCGGCGGCGACGTCGAGCGGCTCGACACCGCGGCCAGCCGGCCGTGACGCGTGCGCGGCAGCGCGCGCGCGAACTGACGGGCGATGCGCCCGGTGCCGATGATGCCCCAGGCCAGCCTCGGATCGGACCCCGGATCAGGCATGCACCGTGTCGCTGCCCCCGCGCCCGGCGCATGCGCGGCATCGGGCGGATCCGCCCGTCCCAGCGCGCGGTTGATCGCCTCGTCCTTGCGGTCGCAGATGCGGCAGCGCATCGACGTCGTGACGTCGCGGTCGAACAGCTGCCGCCGCTCGAAGGAGCGCAGCAGGCCGACCAGCGAGCCGGAGCGGAGATTGCCGTAGGTGAGGTGGCCGTTGGGCACGACCGCGACCTGCGGGCAGTGGTAGAGGTAGCCGGACTTGCCGATGGTGACCTGGAAGCGCTGCGTATGGCAGCGGGTGAAGCTGGTCGCGCGCACCGGCACCGCGGTATCGGCCAGCACCCGGATCTTGGGGTCGCCGCGGAAGCGCTCCGCGAGCCCGTGCAGCAGCGCCTCACGCTGCTCGGGCAGGTTGTCCACCCTGCGTCCGTCGTTGCGGTCCTGTGCCGCCGCGAGACGAACCAGGTCGGACATCTGCGTCAGCGGCCGCAGCTTGGCCTCGAGATCGTCGCCGATGGTCTCGCGGAACAGCAGGATGGCGATGCGCAGCTGGGTGTGGTGGCCGCGACGCCGCTTCTCGTCATACGGCGCCGCGATGTTGGCGCAGACGCGGTCGAAGTAGGCCTCTCCCGCCGTGCCCTCGCCGCGACCGGCGCCCGCGGACCTGATCGCGTGCAGCGCCTGGTAGTCGCGGGCGTTGAAGGCATTTAGCGAGAAGGTGACGAAGCACTCCGCGTCGCCCTGCAGCAGCGCCTCGGCGCACGCGGCATCGGAGCGCACTCCCTTGGTGTAGAGACCGAGCCGGAGGTTGCGCGAGCGGATCGCGTCGATGATCCGCGCCGCCTGCGGATGGGTCAGCGGCTCGGTCGTCACCCCGGACATGACGATCAGCGGATTGCAGTGCGAGGCCTCGTCGAGTGCGGCGGCGATCTCGTCGGCGGCGAGCAGCCTGCTGGCGAGCGGCCGCTGGCCGTGACCGAAACAATGCGGGCACTGGTAGCGGTCGCAGTGCAGGCCGGGATGCAGCTCGATCTGCATCGGCTGGCCCGGATCGTGCGTCCGGACCAGCTGCTGGATGAAATGGTCGGCATAATCGAGCACGTGCATGACGCCACCCCGCGCACCGCGCCGGTGGTGCGCGGCACCGATCTGGCGGCGGCACTGCTGACGCAGGCGCTTCGGCCAGGGGACCGGCTGACGGTGATCGGCATGGATCCGGCGCTGCTGCCGGCGCTGCCCGTCGATCGAGATCGCGCACCACAACCCGCCGATGGGGTTCGACCGCGACCCGACGGCCTTCGCCGCGGCGGTCCGCTTCGCGGTGGAGCACCCGGCCCGCCTGACCGTGCTCGCCGTCGGCCTGCCGCGGCAGGAGAGGCTGGCCGCGGCGATCGCGGCGACCGGGCAGGCGCGCGGCATCGGGCTGTGCGTCGGCTCGGCGCTGGAACTCCTGGTCGGCGCGCACGCCCGCGCGC
>CAXTOC010000038.1:0-14749 GCA_964245725.1 uncultured Acetobacteraceae bacterium
GGCCGATCCCGACTCCCGGCGCCCGATCTCGGGCTGGGCGCGCTGCCGCCGGGAGTCGGGATCGGCCTGCGCGACGCGCAGCTGCGCGGCTGGTTCCAGAACGCCACCGGCGAGCTGTTCCGCGGCTTCGACGTGCGGGCCGAGGACGTGGTGCTGGATGCCGGCTGCGGCGACGGCGGCAACGCCGCGTTCTGCGCCAGGCTGGGCGCGGACGTGATCCTGGCCGACATCGACCCTGGCTGCGTCGCCACCGCGCGCGCCCGCCTGCGGGGCAGCGGCGCGCGCGGCATCGACGCCCTGGTCAGCGACTGCGATCCGATCCCGCTGCCGGGCGGCCTCGCGAGCCGGATCATCTGCACCGAGGTGCTCGAGCACGTGGCGGACCCGGCGCGGCTGATGGCGGAGCTGGTCCGCGTCGGCCGGCCCGGCGCGCTCTACCTGCTGACGGTGCCAGATCCCGGCGCCGAGCGGCTGCAGCAGCGCCTGGCACCCGCGCTATACTGGCGGGTGCCCAACCACCTGCGCATCTTCGAGCGCGAGGACTTTGCCGCCCTGGTGCAGTCCGCCGGGCTCGGCATCGAGAGCCGCGGCTGCTACGGGTTCTACCAGGCGCTGTGGTGGGCGATGTTCTGGAGCTGCGACGTGACGCTGGAAGCTCCATCGCATCCGGCGCTGGAGCACTGGGAGCGCAGCTGGGACGCGCTGCTCGACACGCCCGCCGGCATCGCGGTGAAGCAGGCGCTGGACGACACCCTGCCCAAGAGCCAGCTCATCGTCGCGCGCAAGCCAGGGGCGCGAACGCCGCCCTGATCAGGCGGTGCGCTTCAGCTCGGCGTCGAACTCCGGCACCGCGCGGAACAGGTCGGCGACCAGGCCATAATCCGCCACCTGGAAGATCGGCGCCTCGCCGTCCTTGTTGATGGCGACGATGACCTTGCTGTCCTTCATGCCGGCGAGATGCTGGATCGCGCCGGAGATGCCGATGGCGACGTAGAGCTCGGGGGCCACGATCTTGCCGGTCTGCCCGACCTGGTAGTCGTTCGGCACGAAGCCGGCATCGACCGCCGCGCGCGAGGCGCCGATGGCCGCTCCCAGGGCATCGGCGATCGGGTCGAGCAGCCGAAAATTCTCGCCGTTCTGCATCCCGCGCCCACCCGAGACGATCACCCGCGCCGAGGCCAGCTCCGGCCGCTCGCTGCGTGACAGCTCGGCGGAGACGAACCGGGAGAGCGGTGCCACTTCGACCGCCGCGACCGCCTCGATCGTCGCCGCAGCGCCCTCCTCGGCCGCCGGGTCGAAGGCGGCGGCTCGCACTGTCAGCACCTTCTTGGCGTCCGAGGAACGCACCGTGGCGAGCGCGTTGCCGGCGTAGATCGGCCGGACGAAGCTGTCGCCGTCCACCACCGCCACGATGTCGCTGATCGGCTGCACGTCGAGCAGGGCGGCGAGGCGCGGCATCACGTTCTTGCCGGTGGCGGTGGCGGCGGCGAGCAGGTGGTCGTAGGGGCCGGCGAGCGAGACCAGCAGCGCCGCCAGCGGCTCGGCCAGCGGTGCAGCGTAGCCGGGAGCGTCGGCGCGCAGCACGCGGGACACGCCTGCGATCCGGGAGGCGGCCTCGGCGACCGCGCCGACCTCGTGGCCGGCGACCAGCACGTGCACCTCGCCGAGCGAGGCCGCGGCGGTGATGGCGGAGCGCGAGGCCTGCTTGATCTGGCCGGCCTCGTGGTCGAGCAGGACGAGTGCGGTCATGGTCAGATCACCTTGGCTTCGTGGCGCAGCTTTTCCACCAGCTCGGCGACCGAGCCGACCTTGACGCCGGCCTTGCGCGACGGCGGCTCGGTGACCTTGAGCGTGACCAGGCGTGGGGTCGCGTCCACCC
This sequence comes from uncultured Acetobacteraceae bacterium, assembly GCA_964245725.1. GTDB lineage: Bacteria > Pseudomonadota > Alphaproteobacteria > Acetobacterales > Acetobacteraceae > Lichenicoccus. The sequence continues at coordinate 1,880 of CAXTOC010000038.1, forward strand.
CCAGCTCGGCCGGGGTCAGGGTGTCCAGCGGCTTCTTGCGCGCCTTCATGATGTTGGGCAGCGAGGCGTAGCGCGGCTCGTTCAGGCGCAGGTCGGTGGTGATGATCGCCGGCAGTGTCAGCGCCACCGTCTCCAGCCCGCCATCGACTTCGCGTGTCACCGTGGCCACCCCGTCCGACAGCTCCACCCTGCTCGCGAACGTGCCCTGCGACCAGCCGAGCAGCCCTGCCAGCATCTGGCCGGTGGCGTTCATGTCGTCGTCGATCGCCTGCTTGCCCATCACCACCAGCCCGGGCTGCTCGCGTCCCACCAGCGCACGGAGGATCTTGGCCACCGCGAGCGGCTCGGGTGCCGTGTCCGTCTGCACCAGGATGGCGCGGTCGGCACCCATCGCCAGCGCCGTGCGCAGCGTCTCCTGGCACTGCGCGACGCCGATCGACACCGCGACGATCTCGCTCGCCGCGCCCTTCTCCTTCAGCCGCACCGCCTCCTCGACGGCGATCTCGTCGAACGGGTTCATCGACATCTTGACGCCCTGCGTCTCGACGCCGGAGCCGTCCGACTTCACCCGCACCTTGACGTTGTAGTCGACGACACGCTTGACGGGAACGAGCAGCTTCATGGGCTTCGCACTTCCTTGAGGTCGCGGAGGAGAACTACATCCCGCCGGGATAGTTCGGGCCGCCGCCGCCTTCCGGCGTCGCCCAGTCGATGTTCTGGGTTGGATCCTTGATGTCGCAGCTCTTGCAGTGCACGCAGTTCTGCGCGTTGATCTGCAGCCGGGGCGGCCCGTCGTCCAGCCCGTCGGCATTGACCGCCTCGTAGACGCCCGCCGGGCAGTAGCGGCTCTCCGGCGAGCGGAACCGATCCCAGTTGACCTCGAGCCAGCGCTGCGGATCGCGCAGGCGCAGGTGCACCGGCTGGTCCTCCTCGTGGTTGGTGTTGGACAGGAACACCGAGGAGAGCTTGTCGAAGGTCAGCTTGCCGTCCGGCTTGGGATAGACGATCGGCGCCGAGTGCGCGCGGTCGTCCAGCACCTCGTGGTCGGCGTGACGGTGGCGGAACGTCCACGGCGCGCGGCCGCGCAGGATCATGGCGTCGATGCCGGAGTAGAGCGCGCCGCCGAAGGTGCCGAACTTCGCGAAAGAAGGCCGCACGTTGCGCACCTCGCGCAGCTCGCTCCACAGCCACGAGGAGCGCACCCGCCCGGTGTAGGAGGCGGGCTCGGCCGGCCGGCCGCCCTGCAGCCCCTCGACGGCGGCCTCGGCGGCGAGCATGCCGGACTTCATGGCACTGTGGGTGCCCTTGATCTTGGGCACGTTGAGGAAGCCCGCGGAGTCGCCGAGCAGCGCGCCGCCCGGGAAGCTCAGGCGGGGGATCGACTGCAGCCCGCCCTCCGACAGGGCGCGGGCGCCGTAGGAGAGCCGCTTGCCGCCTTCCAGCTGTGTCGCGATCGCCTTGTGCGTCTTCAGCCGCTGCATCTCGTCGAACGGCGACAGCCAGGTGTTGGCGTAGTCGAGCCCCACGACGAAGCCGTAGCTGACCAGGTTCTCGCCGAAATGGTACAGCCACGAGCCGCCGTAGGTCGCGCGATCGAGCGGCCAGCCGAAGGTGTGCTGCACCAGTCCGGGGCGGTGCCGTTCGGCGGGGACCTCCCACAGCTCCTTGACGCCGAGCCCGTAGGTCTGCGGATCGACCCCCTGCCGCAGCCCGAACCGCGCCATCAGCTGCTTGGACAGGCTGCCGCGGCAGCCCTCGGCGAACAGGGTGTAGGTCGCGCGCAGCTCCATGCCGGCGGCGAAGTTGGGGCCGTGCTCGCCCTCGCGGGTGACGCCCATGTCGCCGGTGGCGACGCCCGCGATGCGACCGTCCTGCTCCAGCAGCTCGGAGGCGGCGAAGCCCGGATAGATCTCGACGCCGAGCGCCTCGGCCTGTCCGGCCAGCCAGCGGCACACGTTGCCCAGGCTGACGATGTAGTTGCCGTGGTTGCTCATGTGCGGCATCACCGTGCCCAGCATCGGCACCCTCACGCTGCGCGTCTCGGTGAGGTACAGCATCCGGTCCTCGGTCGCCGGCGTGTCCAGCGGCGCGCCGCGCTCGCGCCAGTCCGGGATCAGCTCGTCGAGCGCGCGCGGCTCGATCACCGCACCCGACAGGATGTGCGCGCCGATCTCGCTACCCTTCTCCACCAGGCAGACGGAGGCGTCGGGCGCCAGCTGCTTGACGTGGATTGCCGCCGACAACCCCGCCGGTCCGCCGCCGACCACGACGACGTCGAACTCTATGGTCTCACGCTCGGACACGTCGTCGATCCCTTCGCAGCGGCCGGCCTCAGAAGGCGGCCTCCTCCAGCGCCATGGTGGAGGCCTTGCCCGACTTGATCGCCAGGAACAAGGCGGTCGCCTGCGGCAGGATGCGATCGACGAAGAACTGCGCCGAGGCGAGCTTGGCGCGGTAGAAGCCCGCGTCGCTACCCGCATCCGCCTGCCTGGCGTCGGCGATGCCGGCCGAGCGCACGAACATCGCACCCATGCTCACCAGGCCCAGCAGGCGCAGGTAGTCGACCGCCGCGGCCCCGGCCTCCTCGGCGTCCTTGAGCGAAGCGGTGGCGATCTGCGCGCTGGCCAGCTGCAGGGCGCCGAACGCGCGCTCCAGCGACTCCGCCAGCTTCGCCACTCCCGGCTGCTTCTTGCCGTCGGCGATCATCGCCGCGACGGGATGGAAGAAGCGTCGCAGGTAGCGGCCGAAGTGGGCGGGCATCTTGCGTCCGACCAGGTCGAGCGCCTGGATGCCGTTGGTGCCCTCGTAGAGCATGGCGATGCGCGCGTCGCGCACGTACTGCTCGACCCCGTGCTCGCGGATATAGCCGTGCCCGCCATAGACCTGCACGCCCAGGCTCGCCGCCTCGAAGCCGAGATCGGTGAACAGCGCCTTCACCACCGGCGTCATCAGCGCCACGAAATCGGCCGCCTCGTCGCGCTCCTCCTGGCTGGCTGCGTGCATCGACAGGTCCATCGCGCGCGCCACCCAGATGCCGACGGCGCGGCAGCCTTCGCCGTAGACCCGCATGGTCATCAGCATGCGACGCACGTCGGGGTGCACGATGATCGGATCGGCGGCCAGCTCGGGACGCTTGGCACCGGCCAGCGAGCGGCCCTGCAGCCGGTCGCGGGCATAGGCGACCGCACTCTGGTAGGCGGCCTCGACCAGGCCCAGGCCCTGGATGCCGACGCCCAGGCGCTCGGCGTTCATCATCGTGAACATCGCCTGCATGCCCTTGTGGGGCGCGCCCACCAGCCAGCCTTGGGCGTTCTCGAAGCTGATCTGGCAGGTGGCGGAGGCCTTCAGGCCCATCTTGTGCTCGAGCCCCGTGCAGACGATGCCGTTGCGCGCTCCGAGCCCGCCATCCTCGCCCACCAGGAACTTCGGCACCAGGAACAGGCTGATGCCCTTCACCCCGGCGGGCGCGTCCGGGGTGCGCGCCAGCACCAGGCTGATGACGTTGTCGGTCAGGTCGTGGTCGCCGGCGGAGATGAAGATCTTCGCCCCATCCAGACGGTAGCTGCCATCCTGCTGCGGCACCGCGCGGGTGCGCAGCATGCCGAGGTCGGTGCCGCAATGCGCCTCGGTCAGGCACATCGCGCCGGACCACTCGCCAGAGACCATCTTCGGCAGGTAGAGCTGCTTCAGCTCCGGCGAGCCGAACTCCCTGAGCGACTGCACGGCACCATGGGTCAGGCCGGGATACAGGCTGAAGGAGAGGTTGGTCGCGCAGATCATCTCCTCGACCAGCTTGTTGACGCTCTCCGGCAGCCCCTGGCCGCCGAACTCGGGATCGTCGGCGAGCGCGGTCCAGCCCGACGTGCGGAACTGGTCGTAGGCCTCGCGGAAGCCCGCCGGGGTGCGCACCACGCCGTTCTCGATGCGGCAGCCCTCCAGGTCGCCGCTGGCGTTCAGCGGCAGCAGCACCTCGGTCGCGAGCCTGCCCGCCTCCTCCAGCACGCTGTCCACCGTCTCGGCATCGAGCTCGCGGAAGGCGGGGAGTGCCGCGAGGCCGGCGAAATCGTGCAGCTCGTGCAGCACGAAGCGCATGTCGCGGAGCGGAGCCTCGTAGGTCTGCATGGTCTCTACTCCCCGATCTCAGTTTCTCAGCGGCTTGCCGGTGCCGAGCATGTGCTCGATGCGCGCCAGGCTGCGCTCCGAGCGGATCAGCCGCAGGAAGGTGCGTCGCTCCAGCTCCAGCAGCGACTTCTCGGACACGACGTCGACCAGGTCGGCCTCGCCCCCGGTCAGCACCTCCGCCAGAGCGTCCGATATGGTCATGTCGTACTCGCTCGCCAGGCCCCGCTTGCGGAAACCCTCCGCCGCCAGGCGCATCAGTAGGCGACCGGAAGCGCCGGCAAGGCGGAACTCCGGCGGCGCCGGCGGGACGTAGTCCCGCAGCATCGACAGCGCCCGAGCCTTGGCGTCGGCGAGCAGCCGGTCGCGGTTCATGGTGATGCCGTCGCTGGCGCGCAGGAACCCCAGCCCCCTCGCCTCCTCGGCGGACCTCGAGGTGGTCGCGGTGCTGACGGTCTCGAACACCTTCGCCGCCGCCGGCACCGGGCCATGCGGGGCGCCGGGCGCATTCTGCCAGCGCGACAGCATCTCGCCGTTGCCGCCCCAGCCCGGCACCAGCCCGACGCCGCACTCCACCAGGCCGATATAGAGCTCGGCATGCGCCTGCACCGCGTCGGCGTGCAGCACCAGCTCGCAGCCGCCGCCGAGTGCTAGGCCGGCCGGCGCCGCGACCACCGGGAACGGCGCGTATTTCAGGGACTTGAACACCTGCTGGCCGGTGCTGATCAGCTTCTCGATCTCGCCCCAGGCGGCGATGTTGGCGGCGAACAGGGCGAGGCCCAGGTTGGCGCCGGCGGAGAAGTTGGCGGCGTCGGTGTACAGCACCAGCGCGCGGAACCGCTCGCGCACCAGGGCGATGGTCTTGCCCAGCAGGCTGAGCACCTGCTCGTCCATGGCGTTCATCTTGGTGGTGATCTCGAAGCAGACCACGCCGTCGCCCAGGTCCCAGGCCGACGCGGCGCCGTTGCGCAGCAGCGCCGCCCCGGCGCGCCTGATGTCCTCGAGCAGCAGCACGCCCTCGGCGCGCCGCACCGGATGGTAGGCGCCGTCGGTGCCGAACTGCAGCAGTGCCGCGCCCTCGGTGCGGTAGAAGCTGCCGTCGCCGACGCGTTCCAGCAGCGCCGGCACGACCGCCCCCTCGCGGCGCAGCCGGGCTGCGACCGCCGCCGGGCCGATGCGGTCGAGCAGCTCGAACGGGCCGTGCTTCCAGTTGAAGCCCAGGCGCATGGCGGCGTCCACCGCGGCGATGTCGTCGGCGATCGCCGGCACCAGCCCGGCGGCGTAGGCTAGCGTGGCACCCATCACCTTCCACGCGTAGGTGCCGAGCCGGTGGTCGGAGGCGAGCAGCGACGCCGGGTCCTTCGCCAGCGCCGCCGGCAGCTCGACCCGCCGCGAGGGCTGGTACGCGCCGCTGTCGAGCCCGATGGACTCCTTCAGCTTCCCCGCCGCGCGGTTGATCCGGTAGAAGCCGCCGCGGCCCTTGCGGCCGGTCAGCCCCTGCTCGATCATGCGCTCGAGCAGCGGCACCTCGCGCAGCAGCGCGCGGAACGGGTCGTCCGCGGGCAGCGACGCCTTCATGCTGGCGTTGATGTGCGGCATCAGGTCGAGCCCGACCAGGTCCATCAGCCCGAACACGCCGGTCTTCGGGATGCCGAGCGCGCGGCCCATCGCGGCGTCGGCCTCCTCCACCGTGAGGCCGCCATCCAGCGCCTCCAGCAGGCCGCGCTGCAGCCAGTAGGTGCCGATGCGGTTGGCGATGAAGCCGGGGGTGTCGTGCGCCCGCACCACGCTCTTGCCGAGGCGTCGGTCGCAGAACGCCTCCAGGCGGGCCAGCAGCGCCGGGTCGGTGTCCGGCCCGGGCACGACCTCGAGCAGGCGCATGTAGCGCGGCGGGTTGAAGAAGTGGGTGATCAGGAAATCCCGCGCCAGCGCCTCGGGCAGTCCTTCGGCGAGCAGCGCGCGCGGGATCGTCGAGGTGTTGGAGCTGACCACTGTGCCGGGACGGCGATGCGCCTCCAGCCTGCGGTACAGCGCCTGCTTGACGTCGAGCCGCTCCACCACCGCCTCGACGATCCAGTCGCACTCGGCGACGCGGGCGAGGTCGTCGTCGATGCAGCCGGTCTCGACCAGCCTGGCCGCGGCGGCGGACATGAACGGCGCCGGATCGGTCTTGAGCGCGCGCGCCACCGCGTCGCGCGCGAGCTGGTCGCGGGCACCATCCTGCTTCGGCGGGATGTCCAGCAGCAGCACCGGCGTGCCGGAGTTGGCGATCTGGGCCGCGATCGCGGCTCCCATCACGCCGGCGCCGATCACGCAGGCGCGGCGGATGCCGCCCTCGGAGCCGCCGGCCATCACACCCGCTCCAGCACGGTGGCGATGCCCTGGCCGCCGCCGATGCACTGCGTCGCCAGCGCGTAGCGCGCGCCCTCGCGACGCAGCAGCGACGCGGCCTTGCCGACGATGCGCGCGCCGGTGGCGCCGAGCGGATGGCCGAGCGCGATCGCGCCGCCGTCGATGTTCAGCGTCTCGTCGCGCACCCCGAGCTCGCGCGCGCACGCGATCGCCTGGGCGGCGAAGGCCTCGTTCAGCTCGACGACGCCGATATCCTCGATCGCGATCCCGCCGGCGCGCGCCATCGCCTTGCGCGACGCCTTGATCGGCCCGAGCCCCATCACCTCCGGCTCGCAGCCGGAGATCGCGATGCCGGCGATGCGGGCCAGCGGCTGCAGCCGGTTCGAGCGCGCGAACGCGGCGCTGCACACCAGCACCGCGCTGGCGCCGTCGGTCAGCGGCGAGGCGGTGCCCGCGGTGACGCTGCCGCCGACCTCGAAGGCCGGCTTCAGCCCGGCCAACACCTCGGCGGTGGTGGCCGGACGCAGGCAGCCATCCTGGCCGACGGTGCCCCCCTTGCCCCCGCCTTGGCCGACATACGGCACGATCTCCTCGGCGAACCGGCCGGCCTGCTGGGCGGCGCCGGCGCGCTGCTGGCTGCGCACCGCGAACGCCTCCTGCGCCTCGCGCGAGATCTCGTAGCGGCGCGCCACGTTCTCCGCGGTGTCGCCCATGCCCATGTAGGCGCCGGCACTCCTGGCCGCGAGCGTGGTGTTGGGCAGCGGATTGTAGCCGCCCATCGGCACCCGGCTCATGCTCTCGATGCCGGCACAGATGAAGGCGTCGCCGGCATCCATGCGGATCGCGCCGGCGGCCATGTGGATCGCCTGCATCGAGGAGCCGCAGAAGCGGTTGACGGTGGCGCCGCCGACCGAGAGCGGCAGCTCGGCGAGCAGGCCGATCAGGCGGGCGACGTTGCCGCCCTGCTCGCCCTCAGGGAAGGCGCAGCCGACGATCAGGTCCTCGATCGCGGCCACGTCCACACCGGTGCGCGCGATCAGGCCGCGCACCACCGCGGCGGCGAGATCGTCCGGCCGCACCCGTGCCAGCGCGCCCTTGCCCGCGAAATGAAACGCAGAGCGGGCGTAGCCCGCGATCACGACATCCTGCACCGGCCCGTCTCCCCGTCCTGCTTCGGTTGACGTATACGTCAACCAGGCTCGGAGGTCGAGTGTAGACGAGGTCGGCCGGGCGGCAAGCACGGCCCGCGGGAGGGCGGCGAACGCTCTGCGACGCCCGCGCGTTGCCACGGCTGCACGCAGGAGGCAGCCATGTCCGATCGATCCGACACGCCGAGCACGCCCACCGACAATCCCGACCGCGCCGGCACCGCGCCGTTCGATGCCACCAACGCGGCCCCACAGCCGGACGCCACGGGCACGGCGCCCGGAACCGTGCAGCAGGCGGCGGATGCCGCGCAGGCCGAGGCCGCGGGGGGCGCCGGCGTGATCGGCGGCGAGGCCACGCTGGCGGCGACCTCCTGGGACGGCGCGTCGGACGAGGAGATGGCGGCCGACGACCAGGCCTGACGCGGGGCGGCACCTTGTTCTCGGGCAACCTGCCTCCTAGGGTCGGTTGCCGAAGGTGGACGGGCCGTGGCCGTGGGTGAGCAGAGCGAAAGCATCGCGTCCGAGGAGCCGGGCCGGCGGACCGATGCCCTGGCGCACGTGGTGCTGCAGGGCGACGCCGCCGGCCAGTCCGGCAGGCCCGACGCGCATCGCGACCTCGCGCAGGCGCTACGCGACCTGCAGGCCTGCGGCCGCTTCGCGCCTGTCGGGCTGACCGGACCCTTCACGCTGCACCTGTCGCTGCAGGCCGGCCGGCTGATGCTGGACGTGCGCGACGCCGAGGACCGGCCGCTGCGCCTGTTCGTGTTCGCGCTCAGCCCGTTCCGCCGCCTGATCAAGGACTACCACCTGCTGGTCGAGAGCTACGACGGCGCGGTCGCGCAGGGACCCACGGCGCAGCTGCAGGCGATCGACATGGGCCGTCGCGCCCTGCACAACGAGGGAGCGAGCCTGATCATCGAACGGCTGCAGCGACGCATCGTCGTCGACTTCGAGACCGCGCGCCGGCTGTTCACCCTGGTCTGCCTGCTGCACCGGCGGGGCTGACCGCGACCCGGCTCAGTCCTGCCGGCGCGACTGCCGGATGTGCCAGAGCTCCTGCAGTTCGATGACCGCGGCCGCGGTCTCCTCGATCGAGCGGCGGGTGACGTCGATCACCGGCCAGCCATGCCGCGTGCACAGCCGGCGCGCCCACACCACCTCGTCGCGCACCGCCTCGGGATCGACATAGACGTGGCTGACCTGCTCGATCCGCCCCGCATCCTGCGGCACGATCGCGCGCAGCCGGTGACGGCGTATCTCCACCAGGGTGCGCGGGTCGATGGTCAGCCCGACCACCGGTCGATGCAGCGTCAGCAGCTCCGGCGCCAGCGGCACGTTCGACACCAGGGGCACGTTCGCCGCCTTCACCCCGCGGTTGGCGAGGTAGAACGAGGTCGGCGTCTTCGAGGCGCGCGAGACCCCCACCAGCACCACGTCCGCCTCGTGCAGGCCGGCCATCGCCTGGCCGTCATCGTGCGCCAGCACGTAGTGCATGGCGTCGATCCGCCGGTAGTACTCGTCGTCGAGCACGTACTGGATGCCCGGGCGGCCCTGCACCTTCTCGCCCAGCGTCTCCTGCAGCATCGACAGCACCGGATCGAGCACGTTCACCACCTGCACCTTGAGGTGGTTGCACGCGACGTCGAGCGCGCTGCGCAGCGTGCGGTCCATCATCGAGGACAGCACCGGCCCGGGGTCCGCCTCGATCCCCTCCACCACCCGGTGCAGGTGCAGCCGGGTGCGTATCAGGTTCCAGCGGTGGTACACCACGTGGGTGTGCTCGAACTGCGCGACGGTGGCGCGCGCGACCGAGTTCAGCGTCTCGCCGGTGGCGTCCGAGACCAGGTGCAGGCTGATGCGGTGCTCGTCCATCCCCGGCGTCCGGTCAGTCCTCCGCGCCTCGCGACAGCGCCGCCTGTGCGGCGGCAAGGCGGGCGATCGGCACCCGGAACGGCGAGCACGAGACGTAGTCGAGCCCGACGGCCTCGCAGAAGGCGATCGAGGCCGGGTCGCCGCCGTGTTCGCCGCAGATGCCGAGCTTCAGGCCCGGCTTGCGATCGCGCCCCTTGCGCGCCGCGATCTCCACCAGGGCGCCGACGCCCTCCTGGTCGAGGGTGACGAACGGGTCCTTCGGCCAGATCTCCTTCTCCAGGTAGCCCGGCAGGAAGCTGCCGGCATCGTCGCGCGACAGGCCGAAGGCGGTCTGGGTGAGGTCGTTGGTGCCGAACGAGAAGAAGTCGGCGTGCGCCGCGATCCGGTCCGCGGTCAGGGCGGCGCGCGGCAGCTCGATCATGGTGCCGACCTGGTACTCGATCGCGAGCCCGGCGCCGCCGATCACCTCGCGGGCGACCCGCTCGACCTCGGCGCGCGTGATCTCGAGCTCGCGCGCGGTGCCCACCAGCGGGATCATGACCTCCGGCACCACCGCACGCCCGGTCTCCCGCGACACCAGCACCGCCGCCTCGAAGATGGCGCGCGCCTGCATCGCGTAGATCTCCGGGAAGCTGATGCCCAGCCGGCAGCCGCGATGGCCGAGCATCGGGTTGCTCTCCGACAGCGCCGCGCGTCGCTGCGCCAGCGCGCCCACGTCCTTGCCCAGCGCGCCCGCCAGCTCGGCGAGCTCTGCCTCGCCGTGCGGCAGGAACTCGTGCAGCGGCGGATCGAGCAGCCGGATGGTCACCGGCAGCCCGGCCATGATGCGGAACAGCGAGGCGAAGTCGTCGCGCTGGAACGGCAGCAGCGTCGCCAGTGCGTCACGCCGCGCGGCCGCGTCGTCGGCCATGATCATCCGCCGCATCGCGCCGATGCGCTCGGGGCCGAAGAACATGTGCTCGGTGCGGCACAGCCCGATGCCCTCGGCGCCGAAGCCGTGCGCGGCGGCGGCGTCCTCCGGCGTCTCGGCGTTGGCCCGCACCTTCATGCGTCGCACCGCGTCGGCCCACGACATCAGGGTGGCGAAGTCGTCGGACAGGATCGGCTCGACGGTGGCGACGCGGCCGGCGAACACCTCGCCGGTGGAGCCGTCAAGGGTGATCCAGTCGCCGGCGCGCAGCTCGTGGCCGCCGGTCGACAGGGTCTGCCTGGCGTAGTCCACCCGTATGCCGCCCGCGCCGGCGACGCAGACCCGTCCCATGCCGCGCGCCACCACCGCGGCGTGGCTGGTCATGCCGCCGCGGGTGGTCAGCACGCCGCGCGCCGCGTGCATGCCGTGCACGTCCTCCGGGCTGGTCTCGATGCGCACCAGGATCACGTCCTCGCCGCGCGCGGCGCAGCGTTCCACCTCGTCGGCCGAGAACCGGATGGCCCCCGCAGCGGCCCCCGGCGAGGCGGGCAGGCCGCGCGAGATCACGGTGCGCTCAGCCTTGGGGTCCAGCGTCGGGTGCAGCAGCTGGTCGAGCGAGGCGGGGGTGATGCGGCCGATCGCCTCCTCGCGGCTGATCAGGCCGTCGCGGGCCATCTCGATGGCGATGCGCAGCGCCGCCGCGACGCTGCGCTTCCCCGACCGGGTCTGCAGCATGTAGAGCTTGTTCTGCTGCACCGTGAACTCGATGTCCTGCATGTCGCGGTAGTGCCGCTCCAGCGTGTCGCGCACGCCCAGCAGCTCGCGATAGGCCTCCGGCAGCGCGCGCTCCATCGACAGCTCGCCGCCCTTGGCGCTCGCGTCCGACATCGGCTGCGGCGTGCGTATGCCGGCGACCACGTCCTCGCCCTGCGCGTTGACCAGGAACTCGCCGTAGAAGGCGTTCTCTCCGGTCGAGGGATCGCGGGTGAAGCACACCCCCGTGGCGCAGTCCTCGCCCATGTTGCCGAACACCATCGCCTGCACGTTCACCGCGGTGCCCCAGCTGGCCGGGATGTCGTGCAGGCGTCGATAGGTGTTGGCCCGCGGGTTCATCCACGAGCCGAACACCGCGCCGATCGCGCCCCAGAGCTGCGCCTGCGGATCCTGCGGGAAGGGCTGGCCGGTCTCGCGATGCACCAGCTCCTTGTAGGCCTCCACCACCTGCTGCCAGGACTCCGCACCCAGTGCGGTGTCCTCCAGCACGCCCAGCTCGTGCTTGGTGTCCTCGATGATCTCCTCGAAATGGTGGTGGCCGACCCCCAGCACCACCGAGCCGTACATCTGGATGAAGCGGCGATAGCTGTCGTAGGCGAAGCGGGCGTCGCCCGAGGAGCCCGCCAGCCCGCGCACCGTCTCGTCGTTCAGCCCGAGATTGAGCACCGTGTCCATCATGCCGGGCATCGAGACGCGCGCGCCGGACCGCACCGAGAGCAGCAGCGGCCGGTCGCGGTCGCCGAAGTCGAGCCCCACCGCGCCCTCGACCTCGCCGAGCGCCGCCTCGACCTGTGCTGCGAGCCCGTCCGGATAGCGCCTGTCGCCGGCGTAGTAGGCGTCGCAGACCTCGGTGCTGATGGTGAAGCCGGGCGGCACCGGCAGGCCGATAGAGGCCATCTCGGCGAGGTTGGCGCCCTTGCCGCCGAGCAGGTCGCGCAGCCCGACGCCGCCCTCGTTGCGGCCCGCGCCGAAACCGTAGACCCATTTCGTCATCGCGATGGTCGCCCTCCCAGCTCATGATCGTGCGGCGCTGCCGCGGCGGATCAGCCTCGTGTGCCGGTTCCGAACTTCGCCGGTTTCGCCGGCGCGCTTCGGAACGGTCGGCACACTGCAATATCAATATGCTAGTGTCGACCCGAAGCTGAAATTCGTGCCGACGGATCCCAGGTTCACGACACTAGGCCCGCAGCCGGGACTTCGCCATGCGTCGCCAGCGGTGCAGCGTGGCTTCGGTGTAGCCGTTGGGCTGCGCGCCGCCCGCGAGGACGAGCTCGCACGCTGCCCTGAAGGCCGGGCCGTCATAGGCCGGCGCCATCGGGCGGTAGAGCGGATCGGTCGCGTTCTGCCGGTCGACCACGATCGCCATGCGCCTGAGCGCCTGCATCACCTGCGGCTCCGAGACCAGGCCGTGCAGCAGCCAGTTGGCGATGTGCTGGCTGGAGATGCGCAGCGTCGCGCGGTCCTCCATCAGCCCGACCTCGTCCAGGTCCGGCACCTTGGAGCAGCCGACGCCGGCATCGATCCAGCGCACCACGTAGCCGAGGATGGACTGCGCGTTGTTGTCGAGCTCGCGGGCGATTCCGGCCGCGTCGGGCAGGTCGTTGCCGGCCAGCGGCGGGATCAGCAGCGTCTGCAGCGGCGCCGGCGGCTGCCCCGCCAGCGCGTGCTGGCGCTCGGCCACCGACACCTCGTGAT
>CAXTOC010000039.1:0-14559 GCA_964245725.1 uncultured Acetobacteraceae bacterium
ATGCCGGTGCTGATGAAGAAGAACCCCAGCAGCAGGCCGCGGAACGGCTTGATCTCGGACTGCACGATCGCCCGGTACGGGGTCTCGGCCAGCACCATCCCGCCCAGGAAAGCGCCCAGCGTCAGCGACAGCCCGATCCGGCCGGTGGCCCAGGCCGTCGCCAGCGCCACCAGCAGCGCCATCGCGGTGAATACCTCCTCGTTGCGGGTGCGGGCGATCAGGTCGAACAGCGGGCGCACCGCCAGGCGCGCCAGGCCGAGCGCCACCGCGAAGGCCGCGGCAGCCTTGACCACGGCGAGGCCGATCGCCGGCAGCACGGCGTGGCCGCCCTCCAGCGCGGTCGCCACGATCAGGATCAGGATGGCGGCCAGGTCCTGGAAGATCAGGATCGCCGTGCCGGTCAGGCCCACGGGGCAGTTCTGCTGGTGCCGCTCGGCGATCAGCCGCGCGACCACGGCGGTCGAGGACAGGGCCAGGGTGGCGCCCACCAGCAGCGCCGGCCCGACAGCGACGCCGAACGGCAGGGCCAGTGCGGCGAGCCCGAGCGTGCCGAAGACGACCTGCACCGGGCCGAAGCCGAAGATGTCGGCCGCCTGCTCCCGCACGTGGCGGAAGCTGAAGTGCAGCCCCACGTCGAACAGCAGGAACACGACGCCGAGCTCGGCGAGCGCCTCGACGGAGCCGGCGTCCATGACGTCGCTCAGGCCGGTGCCGGACAGCGCGATGCCCAGCAGCAGGTAGCCCACGATCGGGCTGAGACGCAGCGCGCGCGATGCGACCACCGCCACGATGCCGAAGCTGAGAAGCAGGATGACGGGCACCAGGGTCGCAAGAACCTCCTGCCCGGCGGCATGGCTGTCAGCCACGACCGGACCGTCCCGCCGCTACGCCGAGCCGGTCGCAGATCAAGCCTGGCATCACCGATGTCCTCCACGCACGCGGCGTCACGCCGCGGGTTTCTCAATCGTTCGAAAGGTACAATTTTATGGTATAGCGGCGACAGCCATGTCCGAGAGGATGCCATGGACGGCGGTCAGGCTGTTCGGCAGAGGACGCTGTATCGCTATCGCTTCGGGACGGCCGAGCTCGATGAAGCCGGAGCCGAGCTGCGCATAGGCGGCGTTACGATCGAGTTGCAGAAGAAGCCGCTGGAGATCCTCGCCTTCCTGCTGCGTCACAGCGACGAGATCGTCACCAAGGAGGAGTTGCTGGAGGCCGTATGGCCTGGCATGACGACCGTCGAGAACGTCATCGCCAACGCGATGACCAAGCTCCGGACGGCGCTGGGCGACGGGAATGCCGCCCGCATCGTCACGCTGTCACGGATCGGCTACCGCTTCCAGGGACCGGTCGAACGGGTCGCGGCGGGCCGCAGCCTTGCCAGCGCGCTCGATCTCAAGCCCGGCATGCCGATGCCCGGCCGCGACAACTTCGTGCTGACCAAGCTGATCGGCGGCTCGCCTGGCAGCGAGGTCTGGACTGCTCGTCAGGGCAGGAGCCGCGAGGTCAGGGTCTACAAGATCAGCGCCGGCGGTGCGCAGCTGGCCGGGCTGAAGCGGGAGGCGACCCTGTCGCGCGTGCTGCGTGCCGGCCTTGGGGCACGCGTCGACATCGTCCGCATCCTGGACTGGAATTTCCAGACGCCGCCCTTCTTCCTGGAGTGCGAGTACGGCGGACAAAGTCTCACGGAATGGGCGGAAGCGGACGGACGGTTGGCCGAGATGGCGTTGCCGGAACGGCTCGGCATCGTCCTGCAGATCGTGGATGCGGTTTCGGCGGCGCACGGCGTGGGCGTGCTGCACAAGGATCTCAAGCCGGGCAACGTTCTGGTCGCGCCGGAGGGCAGCGGCTGGCAGGTGCGGTTGACCGACTTCGGAAGCGGCCGGTTGCTGGAGGCGGCGGCCTTCGAACGGATGGGCATCACCGCCGACGGCCTCACGGTGAACGACGTCATCGACGACAGCAGCAGCGGCACGCCGCTGTATCTCGCGCCCGAACTGATCGCGGGCGAGGTCGCGACGCAGCGGAGCGACATCTATGCCCTGGGTCTGATCCTGTACCAGATGATCGTAGGCGATCTCCGCAGGCCGTTGCTCTCCAGCTGGGAGCGCGACATCCCCGACGATGTGCTGCGCGACGATGTCGCTGCGGCGACCGACGGCGACCCCTGCTTGCGGCTGGACAGCGCCGCCGAGCTTGGACGCCGGTTGCGAGCGCTGGACGATCGAAGGTGCGAGCGGCAGGCACGGCTCGAAGCCGAGGCGGCGGCGCGGATCGCCGCCGACGCCATCAAGCGCGACCGTATCCGGCGCCCCTGGGTGATGGCGACCGTCGCCGGGCTCGGGCTCGGGCTGGTGGTCAGCCTGACGCTCTACTGGCAGACTCGTCAGACGGCGCAAGAGCTGGCCGACGAGGTGCACATCTCGCGCACGCTCACCCGGTTCCTGACCGATGACCTGATCGCCGCGGCCGATCCCTCGATCACGGGTCGAGCCGACGTCACCGTCGCCGAGGCGACGCGGACCGCGGCGACGAAGCTCGATGTCGCGTTCAGGTCCGAGGCACCGGAGATACGCGCGGCGCTGCACGGCGAGATGCAGAAGGTCTTCATGGGACTGACCGAGTACGGGCTTGCTGTGAACGAAGGCGATCGGGCGCTGGCGGCACTAGGCAGCCGGGCGCATGCCGATGTGCCGCGCCTCGTCTCGATCGAGCTCAACACTGCGGACGCGCTGGAGGATCTGGGCAAGCTGGCGGAAGCCGGGAGGCAGCTGGAGACGACTGCGGTCGCGTTGCACGATCCCGCGGTCGCCGGTTCGGAACTGGAGGTGCAGTTCTGGAGAGAGAAGGGGATGCTCGCGGGCGCCGAGCTCGACGTTCCAGGCTATCTGCAGGCCATGCAGACCGCCTCGAAGCTCGCGCAGCGCGTCCCCGACCTGTCCCGGCCGCTGGGCGATCACGTGGGGTTCGGGCTCGCCGACGCCTATCGCCTAGCTGGGAAGCTGCAGCAGGCGGAGGCCGCGTTCCGCGGTACGGTCCGGCGCGAGACCAACGAGTATGGCGCGGACGATGCCAGGACCGTCTTCACGACGGCGGCACTCGCCAGCGTGCTCGCCTTCGAGAAGCGCCTCGACGAGGCGCTGGGGCTGCTCCGTCGTGCCGTCCCGCTCATCGAGCACGCCTTCGGTCCGGATGGTCGTCGCACGCTCCACGCGAAGGCCATCATGGCCGCGGTCTATTACGACCAGAAGAATTTCGACGCCGCCGCCAGCCTCTGGACGACCGTCGCCGCGGGTTACGCCCGAAAGCAGGGCGAGGCCAGCCTGGACTATCTCGACACCCAGGCGGATATCGGGATCGCGCTCCTGCGCGAAGGACAGCTCGAGCCCGCCGCAGGGCATCTCCGGCGCACCCTCGAACAGGCCAGAGCCGCGCTCGCGCCAGCCAATCCCGAAATCGAGGGTCTGCGCTACTACCTCGCCTACTGCCTGCTCGCGCTGCGACGCAGCGACGAAGTCCCTGCGCTGCTGGACGGCCTGAAGCCCACGACGCTGGACATGGTCGATTTCACACCCGAGTGGAGGGTGCGGCTGGCTTATGCGGCCGGATGGCTGGCGCTCGAGCGCGGCGACCTGCCGCGGGCGCGGCAACGGCTGGCCGACGCCGCCAGGATGCTTCGTCCCGGCACTGACGACGGCTTCGTCACACCGAGCATGGTCCAGACGCTGATCCGGCAGGCAGCTGAAGAAGCAAGCCAAGGGCTCCGCCCTTGACCCACTGGGGCCAGTCGGCTCCAGACCCCGATTCCTGATACGGTTTTCGAAGGCTCGCCTTTGATGGGGTCGAGGAGCCAAGCCCCTGCTCTGCCTTCTCGCTGTTATGGAGCCGCGCGCAGGGGTTAGGAATTGGTGAGATCCTGGTGAGGACTTCGTCGTCCGCATCTGCTCCTTCTGCCGCAGCCCACGTGGGCGCAGCTGATGGAGAATGGAAATGTCGGACAAGAATTGGCGTGGAGGACAAGACTGGGGCCGGAAGCACCCGAACATGCCGGCGCCACCGAAATCTCCTCCCGATTTCCGGGCCGGAGTGCCTAAGGGAAGGTAACGCGTGTAAGCGGGACAGGCGATCAACCTGTCCCGCTTCTCCACGCTTAGGAAAGGTGAAGAGAATGCACCATCCGGAGCGCTGCGCGCTGTGCGGCAGCCCGACCCGCCTGAACCACTCACCGCTGCGGAACGATCGGGCAGTTTCGCTTCGTCCCCTATGCCGTTGCCACCGGATCTTGGTTCCGGGCCAAAGGCGCGGAGGCGTGGGCAATCCGGGTCTTCTGACCCCGCCGTAAAGCACATGCGCACCCCATCGCCGACACCTGCTCTGACAGCCCGAATGCACCGCCCATGCGGTCGCCTCGGAAAGCGATCCTCGTCGTCGCGCCGGTCGCGGTGCTTCTTCGGCGCTGGTTGCTGGCCACCCTGGTCCTCGTGACGACGGCTGCACCGGCCTGGGCGCAGTTCAACACCTTTCGGCAGCTTCGAAGCCAACAACCTCTTCAATCTAGCAAATGTCTGTTTGCCGCGTCGGCTTACCCCCTGCTCTTCTTGGCTCAGCCACAGGAACAATATAGATGGAAGAATTTGAGAAAAGAAACCGCATCTCCGAAATAGAGAAATGGTATGGGAGTATTGGGCCCATAGCTATTATTGCCTTCATTGCGCTGCTCTTTCTAACACGAACCGGACTCAAACTACCTTGGTGGGTTGCCCTTTCTGTTGGCGGTGCCGCCGCTGGCTTGGTCCAACACATGATCGAATCGATCAGTGTGCCCAGGAATTTGGTCAGCCTCTCCAACGATGCCATCATGATGGTGCATGCGAGAGCCAAACGAAGAGTTACCGTAAATCGATCATTACTCGCGTGGGGATAGCGGGCTTCTCGATATTGGCAGTTTTAGGGATGAAAGCGGATAATAACCCCAAATGCATGATCGGCGAATGGGACGTCAAGAACGACGTGTTTATCATCGATGGCAATCCGGACGCCAGCTATACTATAACAGCAAACATTAAGAATCTTGGCAAACCTGGACCCATACATATCACGGCTATACTGGAAACATCAGAGGGCGAATTTTAACGAGAGCAGGACTACACTTTTGAAGCAAACAGCTCTCAAATATTGAAATATGGTTTTCCAGAGCCGACCATCAATGCCACTAACATACAGGGTCGTATTGCATGTAGCCCGATTTAAGATCGCCTCAAAAGTCCGCTCGATACAATACGTCAACGTTCCATTCCTGATTGACCTCCTGATGCCGGGGATGGGGCGATTCCCGACGCTCAACTCCTCGACATGCTGCGGACGAAATGCGGCGCGCCGCGCTCGACCGGGTAACAGCCCTGGAGCTGAATACTGGGATCTGGTCCTGCGGCATGGTGCAGGACAGCGCGTTGACGGGTCTTGCCGTCGTCGAGGGCGCGCCGTCGCCGAACGGCGCGAACTTCACGCCACGCTGGTCGCCTAGCGGCTTCTCGATGCAACCGCCGCTTCCCGGCGCCTCTCCGCCCGACCTCGCGCGCATGGCCATGTGCGAGCCGCTGCTGCAGGTCTCCCCGCAACTCCGAGTGACTTGCCGAGAGTCTCTACGACATGAGGATTTTCGAGGTCGACCAGGCGGATCAACAGGCCGAAAGGGCGCGGGATGCGGCGCTGCCGAAACTGTGACGCATCGTCCTGCTACGAACCAGATCGTCTCGAAAGCGGCGCGGATGTGGCGGCGGCCGGGGACCGCTACATGTGACGGAACAGGTGCTTGTAGGCATCACTGACGGCGAGTTGCTTATGGCTGTTGCGTAGCTTTATCCGCGTCTCGGCCAGACCACGGGTGATGGACTCGATGGCTTCGACGTTGACGATCGTCGAGCGGTGGATCTGCCAGAACCTGCCCGGGTCGAGCTCCATGACCAGATCCTTGATCGAGCGACGGATCAACGCTTCACGATCGCAGGTGTGCACGCTCGTGTATTTCGTGTCCGACTGGAAATAGTGGACGTTGGCGACCATGATGAGTTCGACGTCGCTGCCGCGGCACGCCTTGATCCAGCGTATGTATTCCTTGGGCCGGACCGCGGAGACGAGTTCGCGCAGCAGCAGCTCCATCGGCGCAGGCTGCAGGTTCAGTCGCTGCCGGAGCCGCCGCAAGGAGATCGCGATGCGTTCGTCGTCGTAGGGCTTGAGCACGTAGTCTATCGCGCCCTGGTCGAAGGCGGCGATGGCGTAGCTGTCGTAGGCGGTCAGGAACACGATGTGGCAGCTTCCGGACAGCCGCCTGGCCACTTCCAGACCGCTGAGACGTGGCATCTCGATATCGAGGAACAGGACGTCCGGACGATGCGCCGCGAACAGGGACAGCGCCTCCACTCCGTCCGAGGCGCCGGCGCTGATCCGTAGCTCCGGCCACAACCTGGCCAGCCTGGCCTGCAAGTCGCTGCGCATGATCGGCTCGTCCTCGACGATCATCGCGCTTGCCGGATTGGTCATGTCCTGCGGTCCTGCGACTTGATCTCGATGATCAGGGAACGTGCCTCCGTACTCCCGACATTCTCCGTCTCATGCGTCACCGCCGGCGACCAGAACACGTCGCCCGCCTTGGCCGTGGAGATCGTGGTCCTCCCGTCCTGCGTGACCCGCACGGTCGCAGACGTCAGCACCACGGCGAGATGCTCGGGATGGGAATGCAGACCGGTGCCGCACACTCCGAGGCCGGGCCGCGAGATGAATTCGAGCACCCGCACCTTGGCGTTGTCCAGCAGCACGCGGTAGCTGCGTGGCTGCACCAGCGCTGCATCCTGCGCTCGCGCGCGCATGCTCAACAGCCAGAGCGTCGCGGTGAGGGCAGTTCTACGCAAGATCGGCGACATGCTTGTCTCCTTCGAGCTGTTGTCGATTGTGTTCTGGCGTTAGCGGGCAGTCGGATGCCGACGGCAGTCGCAGCACGATCTCCAACGAGGCCCCGGTCACGCATCGACCGACGGCCCGCGCATCAAGCTCCTGCAACGCCTCGAGCAGCCGGCAGAGCTCGGAGGGTTCCGGTTCGACCGCGGTCCGGATTCGGACCGCATATTCTTCGCCGGACCCCCAAGCCGCGAGCTCGATCGTCCGCCCCTCTGGAACGGCGCCGTCGATACGGTCGAGCACCGCCAGCAGGCGGGGTGGCGCCGGCGAGGCGGTGTCGAGCAGGGCAACCTGGGTTACGCTCCAGCGCAGCACCGTCGGATCGATCGCGTTGCGCAAGCCTGCGTAGCCCTCGATCAGGGACATGCCGGTCGGTCCGGCGCGAGGATCGCGGCGTACGCCGGGCATCGCCGCGCGCAGGAAGGCGACCAGGGCGTCGAACAGGTGGTCGCCGGTGGCCGGGTCCTGGGCGTAGTGTTTCTGCAGCGCGTGCAGCGCCTGCACCAGGGTCGCCGGCTGGAGCTGTTCGTGCAAGCGGTGCAACCGCGCTTCGCGCAGCCGCATCTCCGACTCGCCGAGCACCAGTCGCAGGGCTGCAAGTCGCCGCCGCAACTGCAGATTGTGCTGGGTGAAATGATAGGCGGCCGCGAACATGCCGCCGTAGAACAGGTTGGCCCAGAAGACGTGGCCGACCAATTCCAGCGTGGGGGACCGGAGCAGGATCTCCGCCATGCTGCTGGAATGGCCGAGCAGCGGACAGAGCATCAGAAGGATCGGGATCGAGGCGGCGGTCGCGGTCGGCAGCAGCATGATGCTCGCCAGCAGCGGATGACGCCGACTGGCCGGAAGTTCGGCACCCAGGGACCAGATCAGGCTGGGAACGAGGTAGGTGCTGCCGACGAGGACGATGAAGGAGATCTGCTCCTGCAGGCGCATCTGGCCGACGGGCTCATCGATGCTCTCGACCACGGTGACGATCGCGCACCACAGCGCCGCGCAGAGCAGGGCGCGCCGCAGCCGGAAGGGCTCGCCCGCATCCATCAGCGACGTGCCGCCGTTTCGGGAATGCTGACCACCGCACGCGTCCCGCGCGGCAGCTGGGCGAACAGGCGCAGCTGTGCCGCGGGCCCGTAGATCAAATGCAGCCGCTCGGCGATGTTCGTCAGGCCGAGACCGTGGCCCATCTCGCCGGTCAAGCCGACGCCGTCGTCGCTGAGCGCGACCTCGAGTGCGCCGTTCGTCACGCTGGCGCCGATCGTGATCTCGCCTCCCTGCCTCGGGAAGATGCCGTGCTTTATGGCGTTCTCGGCGAGTGTCGCCAGGATCAGCGGTGGGATGCTGTATTGGTTCAGGTCGTCCGGAGCTTCGTACCGGACGTTCAGGCGTCCTTGCATGCGTGACGCGCACAGATCGAGATAGGCGCGGACGAGCTTGATCTCCTCGCCGAGGGTCGTCTGCTGTCCGGCCACGCAGCATAAAGTCGCCGACACGTAATCCAGCAGGCGTGACAGCAGATACTGGCTCTGCTCGGGATCGCTGTCCCGCAGCGACCGGATGGTGCCCAACGTGTTGAACAGGAAATGCG
This sequence comes from uncultured Acetobacteraceae bacterium, assembly GCA_964245725.1. Taxonomy (GTDB): domain Bacteria; phylum Pseudomonadota; class Alphaproteobacteria; order Acetobacterales; family Acetobacteraceae; genus Lichenicoccus. The sequence goes on from CAXTOC010000039.1 coordinate 8,540, forward strand.
GCTCGATCTGTCGCTGCAGCATCTCCGCCTGCACCGACGCCGCCAGCCGTCGCGCCTGCGCCTCCTCAATCCGTGTCTCCTCGGACTGCGCCGCAAGGTCCGCGCGTGACCGCCACAGATGCAAGATGGCGGCAACCATGCCCCCGGCGACGCCCCACCGGAGCACCCTGCCGAGCATGGAGGCGCAATCCTCCCGTTCGTCCCCGATGCCGAGCACCAGGAGCAACAGCTCGCCCAGGGCGGAGCCGACCAGGACGGCGAGCACGGGCCGCCAGGTCCGCCAGCCGGCGCCCGCACTGCGACCCCACCCAAACGCCGCCAGCATCACGGCGATCATCATGGCGACGACCAGACGGTTCCGCGCGATCGCGAGCCAGGCCAGGACGATGTCCGCCGCGCTCCAGTTCCGCCACACGAACAGCTGGAACAGCATCTGGGTGGACATCAGGGTCGCGATGGTTGCAGCACCCGCAAGGAGGATGAGTGTCTGCCGCGTCTGCGGCCAGCGCGTGAGCCGCCGCACCGTCGCGGCTCTCAGGCCGAGGGCCGCCGCCAGATCAAGCGTGAAGGTCTGAGCCTGACGAGATGTCCGCATCGCCCGTGTCCGGCGGAGGCAGGAGACTATTCATCCGATGGAGCGCGCTCGGCAAGACGGGATCGAACGCCGCCGGCACCGTCTTGAGGGCCTGAATCCGTCGCCATTTTCAGGCTTCCATCGCACGGCATCGGCCGTCCGTCGCTCCACCGGCACAACTTTGCGACGCTTGTCTAGAAGGATCCAGCCAAGCCGGGAGCCAAAACCCACGTGATCTCCGCCCTGGTCCAGTTCGAGGGGACGAGCGGCGGCATTCGGGCAGCCGGAGACCGGCCTGGCACGACAACTCTTAATCTCAAGTCTCCAGGAGAGCTCCATGTTCTGCAGGTGCATTGCCACTCGTCTTGCGGTCTTGCTCAGTATTCCGGTTCTGGTCTCGGGTCTGGCTTCCGCCCGGGCGGCCGACCGCGCCGACGAGGACATCGCCGTGACCGGCGACTACACGGTCGTAACCCGCAAGGTCGAGATTGCAGATCTGAACCTCGCCTCGCCCGACGACCAGCGTAGGCTAAGGCAGCGGCTCAGCGTGGCCGCGCGTCGTGTCTGCGCCGAGGCGGGAGGCACCACCGTGGTCCGGGACGACAGCCTGTCAAGCTGCTACGAGACCTCGATGCGCGATGCCTGGGCTTCCGTGCAGGACAGGATATCCATCGCATCGGCCAATGCGCACTCGATGGCCAACGCGCAGCGGCAGATGCCCGTTCGGCAGGACGTCGCGAGCAGCCTGAGCAGGTGATCTCGGGGAGCAGATCGCGAACGTGTCGGGAAATGCCGGCGTCGCAGGGCCTCGACCGCGGGGATGCTCCCCGCGGGACGGCGCCTCCGGGGAGGATCATCGCTGCATCTGCATGATGCGGTCCATCGGCAGCATGTTGTGGTTGAGGTGTGTCATGATCCACAGCGAGCCGCCGATCAGCAGCGTGACGATCAGCACGCCGAAGGCGAGCGCCATGACATTGTTGATGCTGTCGGGGCCGCTCGTGATGTGCAGGAAGAACACGATGTGGATGCCGACCTGGGCGACCGCGAGCACGAACAGTGCCACCGGGATGCTCGGCGTCCAGACCAGGGTGGTGCGCGCGACGGTGAAGGACACGACGGTGAGCAGGGTGGCGAGCGTGATCCCGACCAGGTAGCTGCGTACGCCCTGGGTGATCTCGTTGCCGTCCGCCCGCTCGTCGCCGGGCGCAGTATCGGCGTGATGCAGGTCAGCACCCTCGGCGATGTGGCTGTGGCTCATGGATGCACTCCGTCGCAATAGACGATGGTGAACAGGGCGACCCAGATGATGTCGAGCGTGTGCCAGAACAGGCTGAAGCAGAGCAGCCGGCGCAGGATGTCGGCGCGGTAGCCCTTGGCGTAGACCTGGGCCATCATCGTCAGCAGCCACAGCAGCCCCACCGTCACGTGCAGGCCGTGGCAGCCCACCAGGGCGAAGAAGGCGGACAGGAAGGCGCTGCGGGTCGGGCCTTCGCCCTTTGCCACCATGCCAGCAAACTCGTGGACCTCGAGCCCGAGGAAGATGACGCCGAAGCCGAAGGTGGCCAGCATCGCGGCGTAGAACCAGCGCCCGCTGCGCGCCCGGCTGGCGATGCTGGCCAGCCCGCAGGTGAAGCTCGAGGCCAGCAGGCAGCCGGTCTCGATCTCCGTGTTGCCGAGGTCGAACAGCTGCCGTCCGCCGGGTCCTCCGGCGGTCTCGCCGACCAGCACCGTGTAGGCCGCGAAGAAGGCCGAGAACATGATGATGTCGCTGATCAGGAAGATCCAGAAGCCGTAGCCGGTGACGATCCGCTTGGACGGCAGTTCCTTGCCGGCATGCTCCGAGGTCGGTCGCCGGTCCTGCCCGGATCGGCTCCTGCCGAGCCGGTGCGGATCGGCGAGGCCGATGGCGCCTTGGCGGGCGCTGCCCTGGGAGGCGCTCATTGCGCCGCTTGCAGGTCTGCGAGGGCCTCGCTGCGGGCGCGCCGGTTGGCCCGGTCGATCCTCGCCACCGCCGCGGCGGGGATGACGTATTCGTCGCTGTCGCGCCAGGCGAAGACGACGAAGGTCGCAAGCGCGCCGAGCAGGCCCACGATCACCAGCCACCAGATGTGCCAGATCAGGGCGAAGCCCATGAAGGTCGAGAAGAAGGCGCAGATGAAGCCGGTCGGACTGTTCCGCGGCATCTCGATGTCGGTGTAGTCCGGCTCCTCGTCGAGATGCGCCTGCGCCAGGGCGCGCTGCTTGATTCCCCAGTAGGCTTCCTCGCCATCCACCTCCGGCAGCATGGCGAAGTTGAAGGCCGGCGGCGGCGAGGCGGTCGCCCACTCAAGCGAGCGGCCGTTCCAGGGATCTCCGGTCTCGTCACGCAGCTGCTCGCGCTGGCGGATGCTGACCGCGATCTGCGCGACCTGCAGGAGGATGCCGGCAAGGATGATGACGGCGCCGCACGCGGCGACCAGCAGCCAGGGGCGCCAGGCCGGGTTGTCGTAGTGCTGCATCCGCCGCGTCATGCCCAGGAAGCCGAGCACGTAGAGCGGCATGAAGGCGACGTAGAAGCCGGTGATCCAGCACCAGAACGAGGCGCGGCCCAGGCCCTCGTGCAGGCGGAAGCCGAACGCCTTGGGGAACCAGTAGTTGTAGCCCGCGAAGGCGCCGAACAGCACGCCGCCGATGATGACGTTGTGGAAGTGCGCGACCAGGAACAGGCTGTTGTGCAGGACGAAGTCGGCCGGCGGCACCGCGAGCAGCACCCCGGTCATGCCGCCGAGCACGAAGGTGACCATGAAGCCGATCGACCACAGCATCGGCACCGAGAACACGACGCGGCCGCCGAACATGGTGAACAGCCAGTTGAACACCTTCACGCCGGTCGGCACGGCGATGATCATGGTCATGATGCCGAAGATGGCGTTGACGTCCGCGCCGGCGCCCATGGTGAAGAAATGGTGCAGCCAGACCATGAAGGCGAGGATGCAGATCGCCATCGTGGCGATGACCATCGAGCGGTAGCCGAACAGCGGCTTCCCGGAGAAGGTCGAGACCACCTCGGAGAACACGCCGAACGCCGGCAGTATGAGGATGTAGACCTCCGGATGGCCCCAGGCCCAGATGAGGTTCATGAACATCATCACGTTGCCGCCGGCCTCGTTGGTGAAGAAGTGAAAGCCGAGGTAGCGGTCGAGCAGCAGCATCGCCAGCGTGGCGGTCAGGATCGGGAAGGCGGCGACGATCAGCAGGTTCGACGCCAGCGCCGTCCAGCAGAACATCGGCATGCGCAGGTAGGTCATGCCGGGCGCGTGGATCTTGAGGATGGTGGTGACCAGGTTGACGCCGGACATCAGCGTCCCCACCCCGGAGATCTGCAGCGCCCAGAGATAGTAGTCGACGCCGACGCCGGGCGAGTAGGCGAGCTCGGAGAGCGGCGGATAGGGCAGCCAGCCGGTGCGGGCGAACTCGCCGACCAGCAGCGAGAGGTTGACCAGCAGCGCGCCGGTCGCGGTCAACCAGAAACCGACCGAGTTCAGCGTCGGGAAAGCCACGTCGCGCGCCCCGAGCTGCAGCGGCACGACGAAGTTCATCAGCCCGATGACGAACGGCATGGCGACGAAGAAGATCATCAGCGTGCCGTGGGCGGAGAAGATCTGGTCGTAATGCTCGGGCGGCAGGTAGCCCGGCGAGCGGAACGCCAGCGCCTGCTGCGAGCGCATCATGATCGCGTCCGAGAAGCCGCGCAGCAGCATGACCAGGGCGAGCAGGGTGTACATGACGCCGATGCGCTTGTGGTCGACGCTGGTGATCCATTCCCGCCACAGGTAGGGCAGCCAGCCCTTCAGCACGATGGTGGCGAGCAGGCCCGAGAGGACCAGGCCGACCACCGCCGAGGCCACCATCGGCAGCGGCTGATCGAACGGGATAGCGCTCCAGGTGAGCTTGCCGAACATTGCTGTCACTCCGTCCGTGAGGATGTGCCGGGGTCGGGCTTGCCGACCTGCGGTCCGGCTGCCGGCGGAAGCACCTGCGCCACGATCTTCTGGAACAGCCCGGGATCGGCCTTGCTGAAGGTCATCGGGCGGTCGTTGATGCTCTGCCTGGCCAGGCCGCGATAGGCGGCGGCGTCGAGCACCGGGCCAGCGCGACCGGTGGCGGCAACCCAGGAGGCGAAGCCTTGCTGCGGCAGCGCGCGGACCTGGAAATGCATATCGGAGAAACCGTCGCCGCTGTAGTGGCTGGACAGGCCGGCGAACTCCCCCGCCGTGTCCGCGCTCAGGTTGAGCTGCGTCGCCATGCCGTTCATCGTGTAGATCATGCTGCCCAGCTGCGGGACGAAGAAGGCGTTCATCACGCTCGCCGAGGTGAGCGAGAAATGCACCGGGGTGCCGGCCGGGATGACCAGCTCGTTGACGCTGGCGACGTGCTGGGCCGGATAGATGAACAGCCACTTCCAGTCCAGCGAGACCACCTGAACCTCGAGTGCGGGCTTGTCCGAGGCGAGGCTCCTGCCCGGATCGAGCGTGTGCGAGCCGATCCAGGTCACGCCGCCGAGAAGCATGATGGTGAGCAGCGGAATGCCCCAGGTGAGCAGCTCGATGCGGCCGGAATAACCCCAGTGCGGCAGATAGGTCGCCCGCTCGTTCGAGGCACGGAACCACCACGCGAACGCGAGCGTGGCCACGATCGTCGGCACCACGATCGCCAGCATGATCACCAGGCTGTCCAGCAGGATCGTCCTCTCGGCCATCCCGACCGGACCACGTGGATCGAGCACCGCCGACCCGCAGGAGGTGAGGAGAAGCGGCACCAGCAGCGAGCATCTGGAAGCGCGCGGCGAAGGTCGTTGCCGCTTCGCGATCACGGCGCTCCCGACCCGCCTGAGGCAGAGCCTCAGGGCGACGCGGCGCCTCACGCGCCGATGGTCCCGATCGTGTGAGCCGGCGACAGGCCCGGCTCGAACCGCAAGTGCCAGCGCACGCAAGGCATGATCACCTCCCGGCCGAAGTGGCCCGACGAATAGCTCCTCCACGCTTCCGCCTGCGTCAGCGCCTCGACGCAGACATGGCCGACGCCGCGGGCGATCGCCGCGAGCGGTCGCCAACGTCGCACCGGTGCGGGTCGCCTGTCGATACGAAATCTCCGTCGACGTGGCTCAGGTGAGGGAGGGTCACTCGAGATTGGTGTGTCTCGCGCGCATTGCGTCCTCGCTCTCGCCCAGCCGCTCGGCGAGGCGCGAGACGAGATACTCCGAGAACATGAACTGCATCGCCTCGAAGGCGCTGCCCATGGTGAACGGCGAAGGGTCGCTCGAAGGCCGCGCCATGGTGCGCGCCGGGATCAGCACCACGCGGTCGGCCAGCGGCGCGAGTGCGGCCGCCGGCTCGGCGGTCAGCAGCGCCACCCGGCCGCCCGCCTGCCGGACGATACGCATCAGGGCCGCGGTCGTCTCGAG
>CAXTOC010000040.1:0-14229 GCA_964245725.1 uncultured Acetobacteraceae bacterium
GCGCTAGCGCGCGCGCCCGCGCCTCGGGCCGCGGCACCGCGCGGACCACCACCGGCGCCAGCATGACGTTCTCCAGCACGGTGCGGTGCGCGAACAGGTTGAAGCTCTGGAACACCATGCCGACGGCGCCGCGCAGCCGGTGCGACAGCCGCTCGTCGGTGCGGGTCCAGCGCCGCCCTGGCTGGCGCATGATCGAGATCCCGGCCACCGACACGGTGCCGCGATCCGGCCGCTCCAGCAGGTTGAGGCAGCGCAGCAGCGTCGACTTGCCGCAGCCGGACGGCCCGATGATCGAGACCAGCTCCCCCTCCTCGACCGCGAGCGAGATGTCCGACAGCACCGACTGGCCGTCGAACGCCTTGCCGAGCCCGCGTGCGCTGACGATCGGTGCAGACACAGAGGCCTCTCCGGGAGCAGCGACCGACCTAGAGCAAGCGTGGCAGGCCGGCAAGCGTGTCGCGTTTCTGAGAGCCGATTTTGCATCTCTGCCATGGATGCACCGAAGCTCCAGCGGCTAGAAGGAGACCGCGGCGGCATCACGGCGTCGGGGACCCCAGCAACATGCATGCACACACTTTGGAGACGGACAGCGGCAGCGTGGACGCCGGACGCTACGGCCACCTGTTCCGGTCCGGCTACGTGCGCCGCGACCTCTATGTGAGCGAGCCGCTGTTCCGGCAGGAGATGCGCGACCTGTTCGGCCATACCTGGGTTTATCTCGGCCACGAGAGCGAGATCCCCGCGCCGGACGACTTCATCACCCGGCGGATCGGCCGGCGCCCGGTGATCGTGACCCGGAACGATCGCGGCGAGATCAACGTGCTGATCAACCGGTGCACGCATCGCGGCGCCATCGTCTGCCGCCAGAGCCGCGGCAACGCCAGGCGGTTCACCTGCGGCTATCACGCCTGGACCTTCGCCAACGACGGACGCTGCACCGGCATACCGTTGCGCCACGCCTACGGAGCCGGATTCGAGATCGAGGACCAGAACCTGCAGCGGCCGGCCCGGGTGGAGTGCTATCGCGGCTTCATCTTCGCCTGCATGAAGCCGGACATCGACGACCTGGTCACCCACCTCGCCGGTGCGCGGATGTTCCTGGACCAGTGGCTCGACCGCGACGGCGGCCGCGCCGTGATGGTGAATGCCGGCTCGATGCCGTTCCGCACGTTCGCCAACTGGAAGACGGTGTACGACAACGCCGGCGATGGCTATCACCCGCCCTTCTCGCACACCTCGATGCTCCGCGTGTTCGCCAAGCGCTACGGCGCGGACAGCGACATGTCCTACTATCGCTCGAACTTCGACGAGACGCCGCTGCTGTCCAAGGACCTCGGCAACGGCCACACGATGCTGGATCAGCGTCCGGCCATGCACGCGGAGTCCGCCTGGAAGCGGCAGCATCCGCACCCGGGCCGAGAGATCGTGGAGCAGGCGCTGATCGCCCGGGTCGGGCCTGCAGAGGCGCAGCGCATGCTCGACGACTCCACCGGCTCCGGCATGAACCTGAACATCTTTCCCAACCTGCTGATCATCGGCAACCAGATCCAGCTGGTCGAACCGGTCGCGGTCGCCGAGACCCATGTGCACTGGTTCGCGACGACCCTGCAGGGCGCCCCGGACGAAGTGAACGCGACGCGGATGCGCATGCAGGAGGATTTTCCATCATTCGGCGAGGTCGACGACACCGCCCAGTTCGAAGCCTGCCAGGAAGGGCTCGAGACGGTTCCGGAGATGGAGTGGGTGGACATGCGACGGCACCTGTCGACGCAGGCCGGCTACGCGGACAGCGACGGCTTCCGGCGCGAGCCGATCTCGTCGGACCTGCACCTGCGCTCGTACTACGCGGCCTGGCGCCGCGTCATGGAGGCGGCCGCCGCCGTCTCCTGCTGACCGGGCAGGCGCGTCATGACCGTCGCCGACCTGGCTACGACCGGCTACTTCGACCTCGAGTACTACGAGAACCTCCTCGGCATCGTACGAGGCTGGCGCGGGATGGCGGAGGTTCCGGAGCAGCTGGTGCCGCGACCGGACGACGAGGCCGCGTGCCGCCGGCTGCTGCACGCGGAGGCGCGTCTGCTCGACCAGGAGCGCCTGACCGATTGGCTGGCGCTGTTCACCCACGACGCCGCCTACTGGATCCCGACCGACATCGAGACACGCGACCCGAGGCAGACCGTGGCCTGGGAGTTCAACGACCGGCGACGGCTCGAGGAGCGGGTCGAGCGGCTCGCCACCGGCCGTGCTTACTCGCAGGCGCCGCCGACGCGCACCGCCCACCTCTACACCAACCTGGAGATGATCCAGGCCGCCCCGGACGTCATGCACGTGCTGTGCAACTTCCTGATCCAGACCAGCCTGAACGGGCGGGTCACCCAGCGTGCCGGATGGAACGGCTACATACTGCGTCGCGAGGGCCGAGCCTGGCGCATCGTGCTCAAGCGCATCGCTCTGTTCGACGCTGACCTCCCGCAGGCCAACAACAGCTTCACCCTCTGATCGAGCGAGAACGCGATGCCCGATGACCACGCCGCAGCGGATGGCGACGCGAACGCCGCAGCGTCGTCCATCGGGCGCACCAACTTCATCTCCCGCACCGGCCTCGATACGCCGCGTCGCGCCGAGATGCTTGCCGAGATCCTCGAACGGATCCGCGAGCACGCGGTCGAAGTGGTGCGGATCGGCTTCGTCGACACGCACGGCTTGGTTCGCATACGGCCGATCGAGGCAAGCCACTTCGCCCAGGCGACGCGGAACGGCACCCCGTTCTCGGTGGCGCTGCTGGCGATGGACTCCGCCAACACCATCTTCCAGCCCGTGTTCTCGCGTGACGGCGGTTTCGGACGCAGCGAGATGGGCGGGGCCGGAGACATGTTCGCGGTTCCTGACCTGACCAGCTTCCGTGTTCTGCCCTGGACGACCGGGGTCGCATGGGTGCTGTGCGATCTCTACCTCTCGACCGGCGAGCGCTGTCCGCAGGATCCGCGTGCGATCATGCAGCGGGCTTGCGGCAGCCTCGAGGCGCAGGGCTTCCGCTTCCTCGGCGGCGTCGAGGTCGAGTGCCACGTGCTGCGCATCGAGGATGGCCGCACCGCACTCGCCGACTGCACGCAGCCGCCCGCGCCGCCGCTGGTCCGCGCCGTCCGCCACGCCTACCAGTACATGTCCGACGGCGTGCATGACGAACTGGAGCCCGTGATCAACCCGATCCGCGCGGCGCTGCTGGGACTGGGCCTGCCGCTGCGCACGGTCGAGGCGGAGTGGGGTCCCGGGCAGATCGAGATCACGCTCGATCCGCTGGCCGATCTCGCGGCCGCGGACGCGATGATCCTGCTGCGCATGGCAGTCAAGCAGGTCAGCCGCCGCATGGGGTTCGTCGCCTCCTTCATGACCAAGCCGGGCCTGCCGAATATCTTCTCGAGCGGCTGGCACCTGCACCAGTCGCTGGTTTCCCGGCAGACCGGCGAGAACGCCTTCGTCTCGACCGACGGCATCCTGTCGGCGACGGGCCTCGGCTATGTCGGCGGCGTGCTGGATCATGTCCGCGCCGGCACCGCGTTCTCCAACCCGACGATCAACGGCTACAAGCGGCTGAACGCCAATCCGCTGGCGCCCAAGCGCGCGGTCTGGTCGGTGGACAACAAGGCCGCGCTGATCCGCGCGATCGGCGGTCCAGGCGATTCGTCAAGCCACATCGAGAACCGCTCCGGTGAGCCCTGCGCCAACCCGTACCTCTACATGGCGAGCCAGATCATGGCCGGCCTGCAGGGCATGCGCGGCAAGAGCGATCCGGGACCGCCGCTCGACGACCCGTATGCGCAGCTCGAGCGCGACCTGCTGCCCGGCAGCCTGATGGAGGCGGTGGAGGCCCTGGCCGGATCGTCGTTCTTTCGCGAAGCGATGGGCGGCGAGTTCATCGACCATTACGTCAGCATGAAACGATACGAGATCGGCCGCTTCCTCTCGCACGTCACCGACTGGGAGCATCGGGAGTATTTCGAGGCGTTCTAGAGCAAGATCGGCTCTGAAGCGGACGAACTTGCGCTACATGGTCGTCCTAGCGGCTGGTTCACGCCCGAGGCGATTTCAGCCTGAGACGGTCAGGCGCTCGCCGCAGACCGTGGCGAACGCATTGTCTGAAAGCAGGGGTCCCAGCGTCGCGAAAGCCTGATCGATGAACTGGATGCAGCGGCGTATCTTCGGCATGCGGGCGACATCCCTGCGGATCACGATCCACAACCCGACGCTCAGCCGTACCGACTCAGGTCTGAACGCGACCAGATCCGGATCGCGTCGCGCGAGGTAGTTCGGCAGCAGCGCGAGGCCCATGCTCGATGCGCATAGCCGAAGCAGCATCGGATAGCTGTCGGCACGCGCCAGCACGTTGCCGAGACGCTCCTTGTGCCACTGCTCGTCGGCGAGCTCGAACTGATGATCGTGCGACACGAAATGCGCGCACAGAGCCAGCAGATCGTGATCCCCTTCGGCACGACCTGCCGACTTGGCCAGATAGGCGCGGCTACCGTACAGCCCGAACTCGACGTTGGCGAGGCGCCGCAGGCCGTTCAGGCCGCGCGTGGGCCGAGCAAGGCGGATGGCGATGTCTACCCCGTCGCGTTCCAGGTCGACGAAGCCCGGCTCCGTCGTGACCTCCAGCAGGATCTCGCGGTTCGCCCGCGAGAAACGCATGATTTCCGGAACCAGCAGGTCGGCGAAGATATCCAGCGTCGAGATCCGGATCGTTCCCGCATGGCGGGCTGCGTTGCTGTGCTCCGAGAACAGGGTCGACGCGGCCTCCATCTGCTGCGCCGCCAGCAGAAGCTCCTCGTAGCCTCGCGTCAGCACGAACTGGCCCTCCCGGCGTATGAGCAGCGGCGATCCGACCTCCGCCTCGAGTGCGAGCAACTTGCGCCGCGTCGTCGAGACGTCGACGCCCAGGATCTGTGCAGCTCCCTCGTAGGACTGCGCGCGATGCAGCGCGAGGAAGACGCGGATCAGGTCCCACGACAGCATCGGCGTCATCCCGGTCTCAAAGGAGATCTCGCGTCGGCACAAGAAATCCGCTTTGCAAGCCGCGTACCAGGTGGTCGTGCAGGCCGCCGGGTCGCGCGCATGCGGAGCCGGAACGGGTCGCAAAACTGCAAAACGGTTTCGCAGGATCAAGCCGGGACGATTCAGAACACCGCGTCTATAAAAGGATGATTGACGGGCGAGCGCCGGATAGTCGCAGAGCCGGGCAGGAGACCTCTGCCCGAAAGGATCGTGATGCCGTATCGCCTCCATGTGCTGGCCGGCCTCGGGTGCTGCGTCCTGTTCATCGATCCGGTGCTGGCGCAGCAGGCGGTGCAGCCGTCGGGTTCCGCAGCGATGACAACGAAGCCGCCGGCGGCGCGCAAACCTGTCAAGACGAGACATGCCGAGGGCGGGTCCGAGGAAGTCGTCGTCACGGCGGAGCGCCGGGCCTCGACGGTGCAGCGTACGCCGATCAGCATGACCGTGATCACCGGCAAGGCGCTGCAGGCGCGCGGGCTGACCAGCGTGGAGGCCGTCGCGGCCGAGACGCCGGGCGTCAGCTTCAAGACCGGCGGCCCGGGCCAGACGGAGTTCGAGATGCGTGGCCTCTCCTCCACCGGCGGCGAGAGCCCGACGGTCGGCTTCTACGTCGACGACACGCCGATCACCTCGTTCGGCTACGCGACCGCCGGCAAGGTGGTGATCGATCCCAACCTCTACGATCTCAACCGCATCGAGGTGCTGCGCGGGCCACAGGGAACGCTCTACGGCTCCGGCTCCATGGGCGGCACAATCCGGCTGATCACCGATGCGCCCGATCCTGATGCGGTGCATGGAAGCGTCGAGGCGATCGGTTCCGGCACCGAGGGGGGTGCTGGCAACTATACCGGCAACATCATGGCCAACCTGCCACTGATCCCGCACAAGGTGGCGCTGCGCGTGTCTGCGACCGATAAATGGGTCTCCGGCTGGATCGCGCGCGACATCCTCTCGCCGTTTCCGCTTCCGGGCAACGACCTCACGACGCGCGGCGACGTCACCGCCGCACCGGTCGCGGCAGCGCACGACAACGTCAACTGGGAGCGCCTGCGCGGGGTGCGGGTAAGCGCGCTGATCCAGCTTACCGACGCGCTGACCATCCTGCCGAGCTACATGGAGCAACGCATCACCCAGGGCGGCCAGAACCTGATCGACAGTCCGCCCGGCAACGTGGAGGCGCATTATCAGCCCTTCGACCTCGCCGAGCCGGTGCTGGACAACTTCAACCTCTACAGCCTGAACATGCGCTACGCTTTCGGGCCGTTCGATCTCACGTCGCAGACCTCGCGCTGGACCCACAACCTGCGCCAGACCCAGGACGGCTCGGAGGTGCTGCAGAGCGTGCTCGACCTGCCCGGCTACGATCTCGCCGACGGCGGCATCGGCACCAGCCCGTGGGTGGAGACCGACTACTCGCGCCAGCTCAGCCAGGAGCTGCGCGTGACGTCGACCTATCCCAGTCCGCTGCAGTGGCAGTTCGGGGCGTTCTACAGCGATTTCAGCAGCACGAACTACCAGACCGGCCGCGCCCCCGGCGGTGCCGCGCTGTTCGGCATCACCAACCTCTATACCCAGAACATCGTGCAGCCGATCCAGCAGGTCGCCGGCTTCGGCCAGGCCTCCTACCGCATCCTGCCCAGCCTGACCTTCACCGCCGGCCTGCGCTACTACGACTTCATGAGCTCGAACGACGCGACGCAGAGCGGCCTGTTCGGCCCCAACGGCGACAACACCCCGCGCAACACCCAGACCAGCCGGATCGACACCGGCTTCAATCCGAAGTTCACCCTCGCTTGGCTGCCCAATCCCGACCTCACCGTCTACAGCACGATCTCGCGCGGCTTCCGGCCCGGCGGCGGCAACGAGGTGGTGCCGACCGTTGGCCCGGATTCCTGCGCCGCCGCCCTTGCCAGCCTCGGCAAGACCTCAGCACCCCTCACCTTCGGCGCCGACCACGTCTGGAACTACGAACTCGGCGAGAAGGCGCGGCTCCTCGGCGGCCGCATCACCGTGAATGCCGCCGGCTATTACGAGGATTGGGCGGACGTGCAGAAGTTCATCTCGCTGTCCTGCGGCTACATCTACAACGACAACGCGGGTTCCGCGCAGGTCTACGGCGGCGAGTTGGAGACGGGCATAGCCCTGGCCGCCGGGCTGAACCTCACCGAGAGCCTCGGCTACACCCACGCCACCTATACGACGGATAACCTGGAGGCCGGCATCACAGCCGGCCAGACCTTGACCGATGCGCCGCGCTGGGTGTCGAGCACGGCGCTGACCTACACGACACCAGTGACGTCGAAGATCAATTCGGTCACCCGTTACGTCAACGACTACACCAGCACGATGACCGACATCACCTACGCGACGAACAACGTCCCGGTGCGCGACATCATGTCGATCCGCACCGGGCTGGTCTCCGGTCCCTGGTCGGCTTGGCTGTTCGTCGACAACCTGACCAACAAGCACGCGATCCTGACCAACATCTCCTCGATCGTGCTGAACATCCCGTCGATCAACCGCGCCGCCACGAACCAGCCGCGCACGATCGGGCTCGACCTCTCCTACGGTTTCTGAGCCGGGCATCGAGCGGAAGAAGGCCGCCTGCCCATCCGTCGATCGGCGACGTCGATGCGATCGACCGAGAACCACGCCGGAACCCGGCGAGTTGTCCCGCAGGACCACTTCGGGTCGGCGACCGGCGGTACCCAGCAGCAGCGTGATGCCGGGACCTGACGCCTACTGCCCCACCATCAGGCGCACGATCTCCTCCGGGTCGACCTCGCCGACCTGTCGTTCGCCGGCGACGATGCCGCGGCGGAGCACGACGATGCGGTCGCTGACGGCGAACATGTCGGCGAGGTTGTGCGAGATGAAGATCACGCCGATGCCCTTGGTCTTCAGCCCGCGGATCAGCTCCATCACCCGGCGCTGCTCCGGCACGCCGAGTGCCGCCATCGGCTCGTCCATGATCAGCACGCGCGCGTCCCAGTAGATCGCGCGCCCGATCGCCACCGCCTGGCGCTGGCCCCCCGAGAGGGCACGCACCGGACGGTCGAGCCGGTGCAGGTGCACGTCCAGCACCGCCAGCGCGCGCGCGGCCTCGGCGCGCATGCGCGGCCGGTCGATGCGCGGCAGGCCGAGGAAGCGCGTCTTCAGCTCGCGCCCGAGGAACACGTTGCCGCCGATGTCAAGGTTGTCGGCCAGTGCGAGGTCCTGGTAGATCGTCTCGATGCCCTGCGCACGCGCCGCCTGCGGCCCGTCGAACGTCACCGGATAGCCGCAGTAGCGGATCTCGCCCTCGCTCGGCCGGTACACGCCCGAGATGATCTTGGTGAAGGTGGACTTGCCGGCGCCGTTGTCGCCGGCGAGTGCCACCACCTCGCCCGGATACAGCGTGAAATCCACCCGCTCCAGCGCGTGCACGCCGCCGAAGCGCTTGGACATGCCGCGCACCTCCAGCACCGGCACGTCGTCCGCCGGCACCGCGGTCTCAGCGCTACTCATCCTGCCGCCCTCCGCCGAAGCGCCGCTGGCTCTGGTCGACCAGCACCGAGACGATGATCACCATGCCGACGGCGATGAACTGCCAGAACGGCTCGACGTCGAGGAATACCAGGCCGTACTGGATCACCGCGATGATCAGCGCGCCGATGATGGTGCCGACCACGGTGCCCGACCCGCCGAACAGGCTGGCGCCGCCGATCACCACCGCGGCGATGCTGTCGAGCAACAGCGGCTCGCCCGCCTGCGGCGCGCCGGCGACGAAGCGGCCGGTATAGAGGATGCCGTCGATGCCGGCGGTCAATGCCGAGAGCATGTAGAGCAGCACGGTGACGCGGTTGACGTTGACGCCGGCGCGCAGCGTCGCCTGCCGGTTGCCGCCGATCGCGTAGGTGTACTGGCCGAACAGGGTCTCCGACAGCAGGTAGTGCACCACCAGCACCACCGCGAGCGCGATCAGCACCACCACCGGGACGCCGTAGAGCGTGCCGTTGCCGAGGTAGGACAGCCAGGCATTCTGCACCGGCACGGTGGTGCCGCCGGCGATCAGGTAGGCCGCACCCCGGGCGACGCCGTACATGCCCAGCGTGCCGATGAACGGCGGCACGCGCAGACGCGCGATCAGCAGCCCGTTGATCCAGCCCGGCACCAAGCCGACGCCGAGCGAGACGACGGCGGCGGCGAGCAGTCCCAGCGGCGCGCCCGCGACCGTGCCGACCTGGTTGGCGACCAGGGCCGAGACCACCGCCGCCAGCCCCATGGTGAAGCCGACCGAGAGGTCGATGCCGCCGGAGATGATGACCAGCGTCTGGCCGAGGCCGAGCAGCACCGGGGCGACGGCGAACACCGCCACCGATCGCAGGTTGAACACGCTGAGCACGAAGCTGCCGCCATAGGCGATCCGCGCCCAGACCTCGAACACCGCCAGCAGCAGCAGCAGGAACAGCCAGGCGCGCGCCGCCGCCAGCACCGCCAGCAGGCTGCGTCGTGAGCCGCGCGCCTGGTCCGCGGTCGCGGCGACGCCGCGCGCCACCTCAGCGACCCCCGCCCGTCACCGGATCACTCCGAGTAGATGAACGGCTTGATCGCGGGCTGGTCGACGTTGCCCTTGTCGATGATGGTGAAGCCGGTGGCGACCGCCGGCGGGATCGACTGCCCGCTCAGGTGCGCGTACGCCGCGGCGACGCCGAACCAGCCGATCTCGGCCGGATGCTGGGCGATGGCGATGTCGACGAGGCCGCTCTTGAGGTTGCCCACGATCGACTGCGGCGCATCGAACGCCACCACCTTCACCTTGCCGGCACTGCCGCCCTGCTGGATGCCGTTGCCGGCTCCCATCGCCGAGAACAGGTTGGTGCCGAACACGCCGCTGAGGTCGTTGTGGCGCGCCAGCACCGACTGCGCCTGCGAGGCCGCCTTGTTGGCGTCGTCGTCGTTGAACTGCGTCGACAGCACGGTGATGCCCGGGTGCTTGGCCATCTCCGCCTTGAAGCCCGCCTCGCGCTGGTCGGTGGTGGAGACGCCGGCCTCGATGTTGGAGACGTACACCTTGCCGCGGTCGCCGATCGCGCGCGCCAGCGCCCGCGCCGCGATCTCGCCGCCGAGGCTGTTGTTCGAGGCGATGTAGGAGAGCGGGAAGTCGGCCTCGCCGCTGCCGGTCTGGTACACGCCCGTGCCGATATAGGTGTCGAGCGTGATCACCGGGATCCCGGACGCGAAGGCGCCGCGCAGCGGCGCGATCAGCTGCGTCTTGTCGGTGGGCGCGATCAGCAGCACGTCCGGCCGGCGCGCCAGCACCGCGTCGAGCACCGGCACCTGCTGCACCGGGTTGAAGGCAGGGGCACCCTGGAACACCAGGTTCACTCCCAGCGCCCTGGCCGCCGCGGCGGCACCGCGATGCATGGTGATGTAGAAGGCGTCAGTGGTCAGCCCCGGCACCAGCGCCACCGTGTAGCGGCGGTCGGCCGCACCCGCGCGCCGCAGCGGCAGCGCCGCCGCGGCACCCGCCACCGCCGTACCAAGCCCAAGCAGCATCGCCCGTCGTTGCATCTCTAGCGTCTCCCCGTCGGATCGTTCCGATCTCGATGGGCCTCGGTCCGAGGCCGGCACGACACCTCCCTTAGAAGATCGGCACGTTCCTGTCACCTGGAGGCTGTGATGAACCTGACCTGCGGTTGCATGGCCTGGCAGCCGGGTTCTGGTAAATGGTCGGCCCTCTATACCCCCGACGCTCAGCCCCGAATTTGCCTCACCAAGGCGGCCATAACGAGCGTCGCAGGCGTCGCTCCTTGCGAAGCTTCTATATCAGCTGCCGAGCATCTCGTAGGCCTTGGTGTCGGCATTCGTCCCTGACGGCAACGCAGTCCATACGGCTGCAACCCTTCTGGCCTGCGCGTAGACCGCTATCTTGCTTCCTGGCCCTTCCCCGCTGTGCCCAAGCGGATGAGCCTCGGGATTGCTGGCTGTCAGCATGAGGCCGAGCCCGTAAGCCGGATCAGGATGGATGTCGCGCCGATGATCCGGCAGCGCCCGACGCTCCTGCATGGATGCAAACGTAGCCGGTTTGAGGAGCCCGCCATATGCGAGCGTCCACAAGAGCCGCGCCGCATCCGCCACCGTGCCGACGATGAGACCATGGTATGTCCAGCCGGGATGATAGCCTCCGGCGCTACCCATCTGGACATCGGCAAGATCGTCCGGCTGCATCGCGAGATGTGCACCTTCCAGCCGAGCGGGTTCGAAGACGAGCGAGGTGAGCGCCGCCGCCAGTTCTTGTCCTGTTATGCGCTCGATGAGCTGAGCGATCCTGAGATAGCCGATATTGGAATAGATCCATCCGGTCCCTGGATCATGCCGCAGGCGAGTGACGTCTACTGCCGCGAGGAGGCGGCCCACCGACCAGGGCCGCCTTCCTGCCGCCGCGTCGCGATGATAGCAAGCTATGGTGCCATAATCCGGCAACCCCGCCTCATGCCGAAGAAGCTGGCGCGCGCTGAACGGCTCGCCTGGAAGTTTCTCCTCCAGCTCGAGCATCCCCTCTTCGGCGAGGCGAAGCGTGGCGATCGACAAGGCAGTCTTGGTGAAACTCCACCAAGGTGCGCGATCGGTCGATCCGGATCGTGTCACGGTCCCATTGGCATCTATGATCGCGGTCGCTTGCATGCCGTCTTGTAGCCAAACGAGCACACGCATCAACAGCACCATCGCCGGACCGAACGAGCGTTGCGCTTGCTACCCGCTCAGCGCCGCGGTCACTGAGCATTCCGCCATGATCGGACGATGGCGGCGATCCGGAACCTCTCGACGTGGAGCCGTGGCTTGCGGCCCAGAGCCTCCCGACAAGGCGAGGAGCAAGCCGATGCAGAGGACCTTTGCCGCGGGTGACATGGCGATCCGCAATACCCCGCCGCCGTTCGCGATCACGGAGCGACGCGGTGATCCGGCAACGGTTGGCACCGCGATCCAGCGGTTCATTGCGTGGCAGGGCGACGAGCCTGACGCCAAAGGTCACTTCCACCTTGAACGTTTTCAACTCGGATCCGCGTACGACGCCACCGGCTGGATGGCGCATGGATTTGCGCGTGGGGACCAACCAGCCGATCGAGGCACGCGGCGAACGGACCGAGCCAGGCGTGATCTCCGCCGGCCGTTGCGCAGTCCTGCGCATCGTCGGAAACGCCGACAACTTGGGACCTGCCGCATCCGAGCTGTAACTGCCAAGGCATCGCCTTCGTTGCGGAAATGCCGGAACATGAGGCGCTCGCAGAACTCTTCCTGCCACTGAAGTCGTAGCCGGCACCGGCCTGTGGTGGCGGCTTGCCCCTCCCGCCGGCCAGAGGCGGACAGACAGCTGATCACAGGATCCGACCCTCCCGGTCGGATAGGTCTGCAAGCCAGGTTGTTGACGGCTCTAGCCAGTGCACCTGAGCCGGGCCGCCCGCCGCGGCTAGACGCGGCCGAGGAACGCCGTGGCGGTGCGCAGGCTGAGCGCCATGATGGTCAGCGCCGGGTTCGCCGCGAGCGCGCTCGGGAACACCGAGTTGTCGCAGACCCACAGGTTCGGCACGTCGAAGCTGCGTCCCACCGGGTCCACCACCGCCCGGGCCGGGTCGCTGCCCATGCGGCAGGTGCCGATGGTGTGCGCCGCCCGCTCCATCGACCAGATGTCGCTCGCCCCCGCCGCCTGCCACACCTCGGTCATGAACCGCACGGCATGGCGGCTCATCGCCTGCTCGCTGGAACCGTAGCTGAACTGCACCCGCGGCTTGCGCATGCCGGTATCGTCGACCTCGTCCGAGAGCTCCAAATAGTTGCCCGGCTGCGGCAGGCACTCGCCGTTGATGCCGATCCCGGCGGTGTGGTTGTAGGTCTGGATGGTGTCGACCAGGCGCTGCCCCCACAGGCCGCGCCCGCGCGCCACCTGATTGGCCCAGGTGACCGGCACGATGCCGAGGCTCTGCACCAGGTAGCCGCCGGCGAAGTCGGCGCCCGGCACACGCAGCAGGTCCTCGGTGATCAGCGAGGCGGGGAATCCCTTGTTCGGCCGCATCTCCTGCTCGAACGTGCCCCAGATCTGGGTCGCCACGTGGGCCATGTAGTTGCGGCCCACCTGCCCGCTCGAGTTGGCGAGGCCCAGATGCAGCAGCAGGCGCGGCGTCTCCACCGCGCCGGCGCAGAGGAACACCGCGCCGCACCGCTGCCGGTGGTCGACGCCATCGCGACGATACACCACCGCGGTGATCCGGCCGCTCGAGTCGCGCTCGATGCCGTGCGCGAGGCAGCCGGGGCGGATCTCGGCACCCGCCGCCACCGCCGCCGGCAGGTAGGTCACGTCCATGCTTGCCTTGGCGCCGATGCGGCAGCCCTGGTGGCAATGGCCGCAGGCGATGCAGGCCTGGCGCGAGGTGCCCCCGGGTGCGGCGACGTCGCGCGAGACCGCCGCCACCGGTGCAGCACAGCTGCGCACCCCGAGTGCGGTGCAGCCGCGCTGCATCATCTGCGCCGGGCCGTTGAGCGGCACCGGAGGCAGCGGGTAGCGTCGCGCAGGGTCCCAGGGATAGTCCGACGGCCCCGACACGCCGAGGAATGCCTCGACGCGCCGGTAGAACGGCAGCAGCTCCTCGTGGCTGAGCGGCCAGTCCTCGCCCACGCCAAACTCGCTGCGGATGCGCAGGTCGCGCGCGTCCGCCCGTGGTGCGTAGGCGCCCCAGTGCAGGGTCGAGCCGCCGACGCCGATGCCGCTGTTGTTGGCGCCGAACGCCTGTGGCATCGCACCGGCACTCAGCCGCTCGCCCAGCCAGTAGATCTCGGCGGCCGAGATCTCGTCGGCGGCGAAATCTTCCGGTGTCCAGTTCCGCCCCGCCTCCAGCGCCACCACGCGCAGCCCGGCCTCGGCCAGTTCCGCCAGCAGCGGTGCGCCGCCGGCGCCGGTGCCGACGACCACCGCGTCCACCACCTCGGTGGCGCCGTATCGGCGCATGGGGTCGAGCCTCATCGCGGCGGCGCCGGCGCGGCGGCGTCACGCCGCGTCGGATCGCACCTTGACGTAGCTCCCGGGCGCGTCCTCGATCACGCCGAGCGGGCCCGCGGCCGGGTCGCGAGCGGGGACCTTGTCGCCCGAGCGCTCCGCCAGCCAGGCGCGCCATGTCTTGTACTCCGGCGAGCCCATCTCCC
>CAXTOC010000041.1:0-10730 GCA_964245725.1 uncultured Acetobacteraceae bacterium
ATCACGGCGTCCTCCGTTACACTCACGAGCTTGAGGCGCCAGCCTCGCCATCAGAGCCGGCGCCGATGCCTGGAACAGCCTGATCGCCGCTCCAGGCCGCATCGCTTCCATCGCCACCCGACCCTGGGCACAGGTCAAACAACGGTGCCGTTGGTATGAGCATGGTCAAATGAGCCCGCACGATCCGGGCGCGACCCGCCCCACCAGATGCCGGCACTGGAGCATCATCCGACCGCACGGAATCGTTTGATCGGATAAAGATGCTCGTCAAGACAACATACTCGAGCTTGATCCGTGAGCCTATGCGATCGGATCATGCTCTAGACAACCAACCCGGCTGCCGCCGGCAGCGGTCTCGAGCACCGTCAGCGTGGTTCCGCCATGGAGTTACGGTTCCGGACCGACCGCCGCTTCCGCGACCTCCAGCATGGTCCAGTAGACCTGGCTGTTCTCGTAGGCCCGGTCGAATACAGGCTTGAGACGGGCATAGATGTCGGCCCAGCGCGGGTTGGGCTGGATCTCGCCGGTGAAGTGCACCAGCCGCGACACCGCGGCGGACAGGTCCGGGTAGAGCCCGATCCCGGTGCCTGCCAGCATCGCGCAGCCGAGCACGCCGCACTCCTCCGCCGCCGTGGTCAGGATCGGGCAGCCATAAAGGCTGGCCTTGATCTCCAGCCACAACGCCGTCCTGGCGCCGCCGCCGGCGGCCACCATGCGGTCGAGCCGGTTGCCGGCCGCCTCCATGATCGCCAGGTTGCGCGCGGCGGCGAAGGCGACCCCTTCCATCACTGCGCGATGCAGCTCTCCGGTGCCGTGCGCGCTGGTCAGGCCGATGAACTGCGCACGCGAGTTGGTGCGCTCGCCGAGGCGCTCGCCGTTGAGATAGGGCAGGAACAGCAGCATGCCCGCCCCCGCCGGCGCTCCCGCGGCCAGGTCGACGACCCGGCCGTACTCGTAGCCCTTCTCGTGGAAGGCGCGCCTCGCCCAGCGCATCGCATCGCCTCCGGCATCGAGGATGGTGAAGGCCGACCAGTTCGGCAGCGCGCCACGCACGTTGCTGATGATCGGATCCAGCACCGGTGTCGTCGTGCACAGGGTCAGCAGGGTCGAGGTGCCGGTCACGTCGGAGGCAAGGCCAGGCTCGACGACGCCGGACCCGAGCAGGGCTGCGGGATAGTCGCTGATGCCGACTACCACGGGGATGCCTTCCGGCAGCCCGGTCTCCGTCGCCGCCCGCGGCGATACCCCCGCCAGGACCTCGTGCGGCTCGCGGATCGGCGGCAGCAGGCTCGCCTCGATGCCGAGACGCTGTGCCAGCGCGTCGCTCCAGCCGCCACGCTGCACGTCGAACAGGTAGGTGCAGGACGCTTCCGGCGCATCGATGGCGACCGCGCCGGTCAGCTTGAAGTTGATCCAGTCCTTCGGGCTCAGGACCCGCACCGTCCGCCCATACGCCGCCGGGCGGTGCGCCTTCAGCCACTGCAGCTTGAAGCCCCACCACGCCACCGAGGGCGGGTTTCCCGCCACCGGCAGCAGCGCCTGCCAGGGCTGCCCGTGCGTGAAGCGGTCGAGCTCGGCACGGTTGCGCTTGTCGTTCCACAGCGGCACCGCCTCCAGCGCCGGGCGGCCGTCGGCGTCCACCAGCACGGTGGCGTGCATCTGCCCGCAGGCGCCGACCGCGGCCACCCGGGTCGCGGCACCCGGCAGCATGTCCAGCACGCGGCGGATCACGGTGACGGCACCCGCCCACCAGTCGTCCGGACGCTGCTCGGACCAGCCATACTGCGGCACGATCTGTTCGTGCTCCTCGGCGGCCAAGGCGAGCGTCTCGCCGGACGCGGTCAGCAGGGCGGCGCGAACGCTGCCGGTGCCGACGTCGATCGCCAGCAACAGGTCCCGTTCCGCCGGCATCGCCATCAGGCCCGGCGCGGCCAGAACGAGGATTGCAGCAGCACGGCGACCAGGATGATGATCCCCTTGACCACCTCCTGATGATAGCCCGGCACGTTCAGCAGGTTCATGATGTTGCCGATCACGCCCAGGGTGAGCACGCCGATCAGGGTGTTGAGCGCGGTGCCGCGGCCGCCCATCAGGCTGGCGCCGCCGATCACCACCGCGGCGATCACGTCCAGCTCCATGCCGATGCCGACGACCGGGGAGCCGACGCCGGAGCGGGCCGTGATGACGATGCCGCCGAGTGCGGACAGCACGCCGGAGACGACGTAGACCGAGAAGATACGCGGCATCACCCGCACGCCGGACAGTCGCACCGCCTCGCTGTTGGAGCCGATCGCGACGATCAGCCGGCCATAGGCGGTGAGGCGCAGCACGAAGGCGGTCGCGGCGAACACCAGCAGCATCAGCAGCACCGGCATCGGGATGCCGAGCAGGCTGCCGCGATTGAACCCGCCATCGAGCCAGGCGCCGTTGTCGCCGATGAAGATCGGGTGGCCCTCGGAGACGATCAGCGCGGTGCCCCGGGCGATGGTCATCACCGCCAGCGTGACCACGAAGGCGGGCATCCGCCGCACCGCGACGAAGTAGCCGGCGAGCGCGCCAAGCGCGCCGCCGGCGGCGAGGCTGAGCGGGATCGCGCTCCAGAGCGACATGGTCGTGAGCAGCGACGCGCACAGGATGCTGCCGAGGGCGGCGACCGAACCCACCGACAGGTCGATGCCGCCGGTCAGGATCACCAGCAGCATGCCCATCGAGATCACGCCGGTGCTGGCCACCTGGCGCAGCACGTTCTCGATGTTGCGGCCGCTGAGGAAGCTGGTCGAGATGAAGCTCGCGATGAGCACAAGCACCACGAAGATCGCGATCGCGCTGGTGCTGGCGGCGAAGGATCTGATATCGAAGCGCCGCGCCTCGCTGCCGCCGGAACGTCCGGCTGTCTGCACCACCGCCATCAGGCCCTCCTCGAACCGGTACCGACATGGGCCGCGCTGCGCAGCGCGAGCTGCATGATGCGCGCCTCGGAGAATTCCTCGCGCGACGACAGGCCGCCGCTGATCCGGCCGCCGCTCATCACCAGGATGCGGTCGGACGCGCCGATCACCTCGATCAGGTCCGACGAGATGACGATGACGCCGAGACCGTTCGCCGCCAGCGTCTCGATCAGCTGGTAGATCTCCGCGCGCGCGCCGACATCGACCCCGCGCGTCGGCTCGTCGAGGATGATGATCCTGCAGCCGGCGTCGAGCCACTTCGCCAGCACCACCTTCTGCTGATTGCCGCCGGACAGGCTGCTGACCGCCAGGTCGAGGTTGCGTGCGCGGATCGTCGTGCGCCGCGCCACGTCGTCGACCGAGACGCGTTCGGCCGCGCGGCGGATGACCCCGAACCAGCTGGTGAAGCGCTGCAGGCAGGTGAAGGTCACGTTCTGCCGGATCGGCAGGGCGAGCACCAGACCCTGGGATTTCCTGTCCTCGGGCACCAGGCCGATCCCCGCCGCCACGCCCTGCCGCGGCGTGCGGATCGAGACCCGCCGCCCGGACACGCTGACCGTGCCAGCCTCGATCCCGCCGGCGCCGAAGATCGCGCGCGCGAGCTCGGTGCGCCCGCTGCCGATCAGGCCGGCGATGCCCAGCACCTCGCCGGCGTGCAGGGCGAACGAGACGTCCTTGACCAGATTGGAGGCGGACAGGTTCTCGACGCGCAGCAGCTCCTCGCCCTTGGTGCGGTGCACCTTTGGGAACAGCTGCGACGTCTCGCGCCCGACCATGAGCGAGATCAGCCTGTGCTCGTCCATCTCGGAGGCGGCGTAGGTGCCGACGGTGCGCCCGTCCTTGAGCACGGTGATCTGGTCGGCGATCCGGAAGATCTCGTCGAGGCGGTGGGAGATGTAGACCACGCTGACGCCGCGTCGCGACAGGCCACGCACCACCTCGAGCAGCCGCTCCACCTCCGGCGGCGCCAACACCGCGGTCGGCTCGTCGAGGATCAGGATGCGGACCTGGCGCGACATCGCCTTGGCGATCTCGACCGCCTGCTGGAAGGCGAGCGGCAGGTCTCCGACCACGGCACCCGGGTCGATCGAGAAGCCGAGCTCGTCGAGCAGGACCCGCGCGCGGGCACGCAGTTGCCGGGCATTCACCAGCACGGGCAGCTCGCCCAGGAAGATGTTCTCGGCCACCGTCAGCTCGGCGGCCAGGGCCAGCTCCTGGTAGATGATGCCGATGCCGAGCGCGCGGGACGCGTGCGGCGAGGCGATGGTCACCCTCTCGTCGCCGATGCGGATCTCGCCGCTGGTCGCCTGATGAGCACCGGCCAGGATCTTCATCAGGGTCGACTTGCCGGCGCCGTTCTCGCCGAGCAGGGCGTGCACCTCGCCGGCCCGCACCGTGAACGACACGTCGTCAAGTGCCCTGATGCCGCCGAACAGCTTGGAGATCCCCGTCATCTCGACGCTGGCGGAGCCGAGGCCGCGCGCTACGTCCGCGGCATCCGGCAGCGTCGCCTGCTCGTCCGGCATCGCACGGGGCTCCGGATCAGAACACCGCGTCGGGCTTGTAGTATTGCGCGGCGTTCGCCCTGGTGATCGCGACTGGCGGCGTGTACGTGATCTTCGGCGTGCCAGCAGGAACCTGGTGGGTCGCCGCCTTCACCGCGAGATCGGCCGCCATCTTGCCGATGATCGCCGGGTCGTTCATTCCCGTGGCGCCGTACTTGCCGTCCTCGATCAGCTTCACCGCTTCCTTCTGGCCGTCGGCGGCCGCGAAGATAAGAATGTTCTTGTCGGCCTTGCCGGCATCCTGGATCGCGCGCATGGCGCCGAGCGCCATGCTGTCGTTCTCGGCCAGCACCGCGTTGATGTCGGGATGCGCGGTGAGCAGGTCCTCCATCGCCTTGACGCCGCCCTCCTGGGTCCAGCCGCCCCAGCCCTGGCCGACCACAGTGAAGCCGGCATGGCCGAGCTGTCGCAGCTGTGCCTCGATGATGCCTTCCATGACGCCGTCGCGTCGCGCCTCACCGACCACGTTGCCCTGGTCGCCGCTGAGCACGGCGAGGTGCAGGTCCTTGCCCTTCACCTGATTGATCAGCCAGTCGCCGATCAGGCGGCCGTTCTCGGCGTTGTTGGACTGGATCGTGGTCAGTACCGGCGCCGACGGGTCGATCGAGCTGTCCACGATGATCACCGGAACGTGCGCCGCCGCGGCATCGCGCGTGACCCCGACCAGACCCTTGGCGTCCTTAGGATCCATGACCAGCACATCGATGTTCTGCGACAGCATGTCGCCGACGTCGGAGATCTGCTTGAGCATGTCGTTGTTGGCGTCGGCGGTGACGACCTGCGCGCCCAGGACCTTGGCCTCCTTGAGCACCGCGACCTGCAGCGCCGCGTAATACGGCGCGTTCTGGGTCAGCATCGACAGACCGATCTTGATCGTCTTCGCCTGCGCAACCGGCGCCGCCGCGAGCGCCACGCCACCGGCCAAGGCGGCCGCAAGAACCGTTCTCATGGACTTCGTTCCCCCTGAGGCAGCGCCGGACCAACTCCGTAGCGTCGCCCCCTTATTCGGTAGCAATACAACAGGTCCTCTCGTTTGCGCAAGGTGGAAAGCCGGCTCCCGAGCAAATCAAGCGTAAAATTGGTTGCCTGGGGGTCAGACTAGGTAGTAGTGCTACCAAAGCGCATCAAATCTCCTACGTGCTGGAAGGCTCCTTGATGTCCCTGTCCCTGCCCGTCTCCGTCCTCATCTCGCCCGCCGGAGAGATGACAGGACGCACCCGGCGCTACGAGAAGCGATACGACGAACTCGCCGGGCTGTTCGCCGACGAATCCGCCTTCGCCGAGATCTCGCGCACGCGCGGGGCGGAGGTCGCCTATCAGGTCGACGAGTTCCGGCCCTCCGAACGCGCGGGCGACATGATCTTCGGCACCAGCACGCTGCAGCCGGGCCGGATCGGCGACGAGTTTCTCTTCACCCGCGGCCATATCCACGTCGTCAGCGATCGGCCGGAGATCTATCTCTGCCAGTCCGGACACGGCGTGATGCTGATGGAGCTCGCCGACGGCACGGTGCGCGCGGAGGAGATGACGCCGAACAGCCTGCTCTACGTGGCGCCGCACTGGATCCACCGCAGCGTCAATGTCGGCGGCACACCGCTGGTCACGCTGTTCTGCTATCCGGCCGACGCCGGCCAGGACTACGAGATCATCGCCCGCAGCGGCGGCATGCGCGACCTGATCGTCGATGACGGCGACGGCGGCTGGAAGCGGGTCGCGAACCCGCGCTACCGCCCTCGCGTCATCGAGGCCGCGGCGCAGTGACATGATCGACATGCAGGATACGCTGCGCGAGGCCACCGCCTTCGGCGTCATTCCGGTCGTCGAGGTCGACGGCATCGCGGAAGCGGACGGGCTCGCGGAGTCGCTGCTGGAAGCCGGGCTCGGCGTCGTGGAGGTCACGTTCCGCACCCACGCGGCGGCGGAGGTGATCGCGCGGATCGCCGAGCGCTACCCCGACATGGTGGTGGGCGCCGGCACGGTGGTTACGCCGCCGGATCTGCAGCGGGCCGTGCAGGCGGGCGCCCGCTTCGCGCTGGCGCCGGGGCTCAGCCCGCGCATGCTGGATGCGGTGGCAGGCACCGGCTTCGCCTACGTTCCCGGCGCGATGACGCCGTCCGACCTGCAGGCTGGCCTGGAGCGTGGGATACGAACCTTCAAGTTCTTCCCTGCGGCGCCGGCCGGCGGGATCGCGATGCTTCGGGCGATCGCCGCACCCTTCTCCCTGCACGGGCTGGGCTTCATTCCCACCGGCGGGGTGTCGACCGACAACATCGCCGACTGGCTGAAGGAGCCCTCGGTGGCGGCGGTGGGCGGCACCTGGATCGCCAGCCGCAGCATGATCCGCGAGCACGACTGGAACGGGGTCCGGCGCAACGCGGAGGAGGCGGTTCGCCTCGCAGGCCGGGCGAGGGAGCGCTCGTGATGCGGCTGCCGCACCCAAGTATGGTGCCGACCCTGCACTTCATCGGCGTGAGCACCGGGCAGTCGTCGATCATGACCATCTTCCCGCGCTGGGCCGAGGTGCTTGGGCTCGGAGACTGCGCCATCAACGGCATCGACCTGCCGCTGCACGCGCCGGCGGCGCAGTACCGCGAGGTGGTGTCGTTCGTGCGCGGCGACCCACTCTCTCTCGGCGCGCTGGTGACGGCGCACAAGATCGACCTGCTGCATGCGGCGGCCGACCTGTTCGACGAACTCGATCCGCATGCGACGTCGCTGCACGAGGTGAGCTGCCTGTCCAAGCGCGACGGCCGGCTGATCGGCCATGCCAAGGATCCGACCTCCGCCCGGCTCGCCCTGGATGCGATCGTGCCGCAGCGGCACTGGCAGCGGCGCCTCGAAGCGGGAGGCGACGGCGCCGACGCGTTCCTGATCGGCGCCGGGGGTGCCGCCACCGCGATCACCTGGAACCTGATGCGCCCGCAGCACGGCGAGGACCGGCCGCGCCGGATCGTGGTCGCGGACCTGGACCAGAACCGCCTCGACAACCTGCGCCGCTTCCATGACGGCCTCGGCAGCGAGGTTGCGACCGAGTACGTGCTGTCGGATACGACCGAGTGCCACGACGCGATCCTGCAAGGCCTGCCGGATGGCTCGCTGGTGGTCAACGCCACCGGCCTCGGCAAGGACCGTCCCGGCTCGCCGCTGGGCGCCGCGGCCCGCTTCCCGCGCGGCGGCCTGGTGTGGGAGCTGAACTATCGCGGCGACCTCGTGTTCCTGGATCGGGCCGAGGCGCAGGCGGCGCAGTCGGGCCTCGCGACCTTCGATGGCTGGAACTACTTCCTGCATGGCTGGACCCAGGTCATCGCCGAGGTGTTCGCCGTCGAGATCCCATCAGCCGGCCCGGTCTTCGAGACGCTGTCGTCGCTCGCCGGAGGCGCGCCGCGCGGGGCGCGAGTGCCGGCATGAACCGCATCCTGGTGACGCCGCGCTCGCTCACGCGGCACCGCGACCCCGCGCTCGACGCCCTCGTCGAGGACGGCTACGAGCTGGTGTTCAGCCGGCCCGGCGAGACGCCGGACGAGGCGGCGCTGCTCGAACTGCTGCCCGGCTGCGTCGGCTGGCTGGCCGGCGTCGAGCCGGTCAGTCCGCGCGTGCTGGAAGCGGCGACCGGGCTGCGCGCGATCAGCCGCAACGGCACCGGCACCGACAACCTGCCGCTGGACACGGCGCGACGGCTCGGCATCCAGGTGCTGCGCGCCGGCGGCGCCAATGCGCGCGGCGTCGCCGAACTGGCATTCGCGCTGCTGCTGGCCTCGCTGCGCCACGTGCCCGAACAGAATGCGGCACTCAAGGCCGGAGGCTGGGAGAGACGACCGGGGCTGGAGATCGAGGGCCGTATTCTGGGGCTGATCGGCTGCGGCGCCGTCGGCCGGCTGGTGGCGCGCTTCGCGCTCGCCTTCGATGCGCGGGTACGGGTGTTCGACCCGTATCCCGACCATGGCTTCACGCCTGCCGGGGATTACGCCTGGACGTCCTTGGAGCCGCTCCTGGGGGAGTCGGAGATGCTGTCGCTGCACTGTCCGATGCCGGCCGACGGGCGCGCGCTGCTGGACGCCGCCGCGATCGACCGCCTGCGCGTGGGCTGCCACGTGGTGAACACGGCGCGGGCGGCGCTGGTGGACGAGCCGGCGATGCTGGCCGCCCTCGAGCGCGACACGGTGCGGGTCTACGCGACCGACGTGTTCGCCGCCGAGCCGCCCGGGCCCTCCGCGCTGCTGTCGCATCCGCGGGTGATCGCGACACCGCATGTCGGCGGCCTGACGGCGGAGAGCGTGCGGCGCGCCACGATCGCCGCGGTGGAGAACCTGCGTCGCGCGTTGCGCCCGGGATCGGCGACGTGATCGCCGTCGCCCGTCGGCAGCTGCCGGACGGGCTGGGCGCATGGCTGGCCGAGCCGATCGCCGGGATCGGCCTCGCGTGGCTGGGGCAGGCCGGCTTCGTGCTGCGGCTGGGTGCCGTCGTGGTGCTGGTGGATCCGTACCTGTCCGATTACCTGGCGGCGAAGTATCGCGGCAGCCGCTTCCCGCACCTGCGGATGATGGCCGCACCGCTCGCCCCCGACGCCTTTCCCCGCGTCGACCTGGTCGTGTGCACGCACCGGCACTCCGATCACATGGACCCGGGCACCCTGCCGGTGCTGGCGGCGCGGCATCCCGGCTGCCGCTTCGTGGTGCCGGCGGCGGAGCAGGCGCATGCCGAGGCGCTGGGCCTCGATCCCGCGCGGCTGCTGCCGGCCGATGCCGGGCAGACGCTGCGACCGATGCCGGGAGTCGACCTGGTCCTGAGGCCGGTCGCGGCGGCGCATGAGCGGCTGGAGCAAGACGAGCAGGGCCGGCACCGGTTCCTCGGCTACGGCATCGAGCTGGTGGGCGCCCGCCTCTACCATAGCGGTGACTGCATTCCCTATCCGGGACTGGTCGACGCCGTGCGCGCCCTGGCGCCCGACATCGCGCTGCTGCCGGTGAATGGGCGCGACGCGGTGCGGGCGGAGGCAGGGGTGCCCGGCAACTTCACCCTCGACGAGGCGATCGCGCTGTGCGAGGCGGCCGGCGTTCCCCTCCTGCTGCCGCACCACTTCGGACTGTTCGCCTTCAACACTGCCGATCCGGCGGAGATCGAGGCCGTCGGCGCGCGCCAGGCGGCCGCTGGGCGAACGCCTGGACTTCTGCGGCCCGACGCGCGACACGCGTTCCTGCTGGCCCCGAGCGTGGACCACCAGGCGGCCGCGGCGCTGCAGGAGCACGATGTCGAGCGCAGATGACAGGGTCGGCAGGAGTACGGAGCGGCTGGCCTCGTCCGGCCGGAACGTGCTGGAGCTGATCCTGGTGCGACTGCCGGAGCTGCGGAAATCCGACCGCCGCGTCGCCGAGCACATCCTGTCCGATCCGCAGGCGGCCCTGATCGCCACGGTCGCCGAGACCGCGCGCAACGCCGGGGTGAGCGAGCCGACGGTGATGCGCTTCTGCGCGGCACTTGGCTTCGAGGGCTTCCAGGACTTCAAGCTCAAGCTGGCGCACAGCGTAGCACTCGGCGTGCCGGCGACCCAGTCGGTGCTGGATGCGACCGACACGCCGCAGACGCTGACCGACAAGGTGTTCGACTACACCATGACCAGCCTCGACTGGGCGCGCAGCCAGCTCGACCACGAGGCGGTGGCGCAGGCCATCGAGCTGCTGGTGGGTGCCGGGCGGATCGAGTTCTTCGGCTTCGGCGCTTCGGGCATCGTCGCCGCCGACGCGCAGCAGAAGTTTCCCCTGTTCGGTGTGCCCTGCAACGTCCATACGGACTCGCACCAGCAGTTCATCGCCGCCTCGATGATGCAGCGCGGCGACGTGGCGGTGGCGATCTCCAACACCGGGCAGACGACGGCGCTGCTCGAGGTGATGCGGGCGGCGCGGCAGACGGGTGCGCAGGTGATCGGCATCTCCGGGCGTCCCGGCGGCCGGATGGGACGCCTGTGCGACCTGCTGCTGGGCTGGTGCGGCCGCTTTCCGATCGTGTCGATCGAGGATCCGCTGGCCGAGGACGATCCTGTCGGGTTGGCTCGCTTCACCGCGGCGGGCGGGCCGGGGATCCAGGTCGTCGGCGACGATTGTCTCGTCACCGACGCGGCCCGGGTGGAGGCGGCGGCCCGGGCCGGGGCTGTCAATGCCGTCCTGGTGAAGGTCAACCAGGCCGGCACGGTGACCGCAGCCAAGGCCGCCCTGGATGCCGG